>JANYBX010000182.1 GCA_025360615.1 Opitutia bacterium | reverse complement strand
CCGAGGGCGTCGGAGATGGCGTGGGAATCGACGCCGTGGCTGTCGTTTTCGAGATCGCGGACGACCTGGCGGTTGTCGATGCGGATCGTGAGGCGGTGTTTTCCCGGCGGCACGATTCCGAGTTCATAGGTGTGCGGGGCGACGAGGCTGTTGTTGACGCCGAGTTTTTGGTCGTCGAGCCAAGCGGTGGTTTCCCAATGCGGGCGCTCGAGAAAAAGGGAAACGCGGCGGTCTTTCCAAGAGGACGGGATGTCGATCTCGCGCTGATACCAAGCGGCGCCGAGGTAGTGCATCGGCGGTTGAGCGAGGAACGGGACCTCAACTTTTCCCGGCTGGGAAAAGTGATCGCGGAGCGCGGCGGGCTGGAGATTCCACCACGCGTCGCCGAGGGCGACGACCCACGGCGTGGTCGGGCTGATGGCGTTGCCGAAGCCCTGCGCTTGGAGAACACCGGGGAGTTTGATGCGGTCGCGGCTGGCGAGCGGGCGCTTGAACCACTCCTGCGCAAGGCCGTCACCGGCGGGAAGAGGTCGCACGGGCTGCGTGCTGGGCTCGCGCTGCTCGGCCGCGCGGTCGAGGGAGAAGCGCCACTCGCCGGCGAGCGAGACGGTTTCTGACGCGGCAGGGAGCGAGGGTGCGAGCGCGGCCGTCATCATGATGAAGAGGGAAATTTTTTTACGCATGAAAAAGAGAGGCAGTTGTCGCGGATATTTTTAGTTTCTGCCAGCGGACAGTGCGACGGCGATCGCCTCCTGATAGGCGCGGCGCATCGGGGAGTTGTCCGGATTGTTGGGAATTTTGTCGCGCTGGATGAGGAAGACATAGACGAGGCCGCGCGTCGGATCGGCCCAGCTCTGCGTGCCGAATGCACCGCCGTGGCCGAAGGTGCCGGGAGAGAGCGTGCGGTTGGCTTCCATCTGGGAGGGATCTTCGATCAGGCAAAAGCCGAGACCCCAGGGCATGCCGGGACGCGCGGGGAGATTGCCCGTTTGCTTGCGCGTCATCTCGGCGACGGTCTCGGGTTTGAGGAGGCTCTGGCCGGAAAGTTCGCCGCCGCGGAGCAGCATCTGATAAAATCTGGCGAGATCCCCGGCCGTGGAGAACAAGCCCGCGCCGCCGAGCGGCGGCCGCGCCGGGTCGGTAACCGCGCCGCCATACATGTAGGAGATGGTTGCCTCATCGAGTTTCCGGCTTTGCGCGTTGAGGAGGTAGGTGTGGGCGCGGCGTTTTTCCTGTTCGGGCGAAATCCACCACGTGGTGTTCTTCATGCCGAGTGGATCGAGCAGGCGCTTCTGCATGAACTCGGCGAACGGCATTCCGCCCGCCACCTCGACGACTCGGCCGAGCGCATCAAGGCCGGCCGTCGAATAACCCCAGCGGCTGCCGGGTGCGAAACGCAGCGGTTCGCGCGAGAAAACCTTGCTCATCGTCGCGAGCGACCAGTGGGGATCGGTCAGCGCATATTCGCCCAAACCGCTGGTGTGCGTGAGCACGTCGCGCAGCGTGATGGGCCGCGGGGGCTTCACAATGACGAGGTGGTCCTCGGTGCGCTCCTGGATGAGAGAGAGCCGGCGGAATTCCGGCAGGAATTTTTCCAGCGGATCATCGAAGCTCAGTTTTCCCTCGTCGGCGAGCATCGCGATGCACGTGGCCGTGAGCGGCTTCGTCATCGACGCGATCCAGAAAATGTCGTCGGGCTGCATCTTCCGGCCCGTGGCGAGATCGCTTTGGCCGACAGCGGAGAGGTGGAGCACCTGGTCTTTGTCGGCCACAAGGGAGACGGCCCCGGAGATTTCCCCTTGTTCAACGAACGGCTGCACCGCCGCGGGAACGCCGGCGAATTTATCCTGAGCCGGAGCGAGCGCGCCTGGCAATGCGAGCGCGAACAGGGCGGGGCGGAAAAGGGTGGAAATTTTCATGGTTCAGATGAACGGGCGACGATCGAGCACGAGCCGCAGCGGTTGCTCGGTGATGACTTCCTGAGCGCCGAGAAATTTCTGCGCTTCGGCGGCGATGCTAATCGCGGCGGTGATCGAGTGGACGGGGATGTTGGGCGAGAGCGCGGTCTTGCGGCCCTCGGGGCTGAACACGTCGCGCATTAAAATGCCCATGAGCCGGCGAACGCACGCGCGCACATCGTCGTGGCGGTGAGTGGTGTAGCGGAGCGAGCGCGTCATGAGGTAGATCGCGTCGAGGGTGAGCCAGAGATGGTTGTCGGCGCGCCAGTAGCCGTCGGGCAGCTGCGTGCGGAGGACGGCGTCGATCCGCGCCTCGGGGTAGGGCATGTGGCGGTTGAAATGCTCGTAGAGAAAGCCGTAGTGGAACGTGCCGCCGACCTGGTCGGAGTCGCCGCCGGGCGGTTTGTCGCGGCCCATCATGCCGTTCGCCGGATCGAAGAGGCGGTCGCACGTGGCGAAGTAGGCGTCGAACCAAGCGGGGGAGTTGAGCGAAGGCACGAGGGCGTGGATCGCGCCGACTCCGGCGCCCTTGTGGCTCTCGTTGTAGACGGCCGTTTTCCAGTTGAGCGTGGTGAGAAAGGCGCGCGGGTCGGCAAACTCCACGCCCATTTTCACGGGGTGCTCCGGCGTGAGGTCGAGGAGCTGCATCGCGGCGAGAGCGAAGGCGGTGTTGTGCAGCGGGTCGTGCGTGCGGGATTTCTCGACGAGCCAGCCCGTGTCGGGCTTTTGGAAAATCTGAAACGCAGCGGCCCATTCCTGGCGCTCCGGTTCGGTCGGGTGCAGCCGGCCCAGAGAGTAGAGAATGCACGCCATGTCGGACGTGCCGTAGAGTTCGGGCACGGACTCGCCGGGCTTGCGCGCGTAGCGGCCGGCGCCGCCGGGGAGGCGGGCGGAAGGTTCGAAGTCGGAGACGATCCAGTTGACGAATTCACGGAGATCGAAAGTCGGCGCGCTGGAGGCGGGGGTGAATTTGGGCGCGGCGGTTTCGCCCCGAGAGATCGTCGGCAGGGCGGAAAGCACGGTGATGGCGCCGAGGCCTTGGGCGCTGCGGCGAAGAAATTCAGCGCGGGTGACGGAGGGGTTTTGGTGGCTCATGCGGGTGGGGAGTCGAGGTTAGCGAACGGACAGGAAACGTTCGCAGAAAGGAGCGGGCACGGGGACTGGTTCGCCCTGCTGGGTGAGCCGGCCAGTGGAGGCATCGACGCGGAAGACGACGGCATTGTCGCTGCCGTGGTTGGTGCAGACGATCCATTTCGCGGTGGGATCGAAGGCGAAGTTCCGCGGTGTTTTCCCTCCGCTCGGCACATGCTGGATCGCAGCGAGGTGTCCATTGGCCGCGTCGATGGCGAAGACCGCGAGGCTGTCGTGGCCGCGATTTGAGCCGTAGAGAAATTTTCCGTTGGGATGAACTTCGAGTTCGGCGCAGGCGCTCGTGCCTTGGAAATCGACGGGCAGCGTGGAGACGTTTTGAAACTCGGTCAGCCCGCCTTTCTCCGAATCCCAGTCGTAGCCGATGACGGTGCTGGCGATTTCGTTGATGAGATAAACCCAGCGGCCGTTGGGATGAAACTTCACGTGGCGCGGCCCGGAGCCGGGTGGAACCGAGACGAACGCGGGGGTGTTGGGTTTGAGCGCACCGGTTTTTTCGTCGAAGCGGTAGACGAAAAGTTTGTCCACGCCGAGATCAGCGACGAGAGCGAAGCGGTTCAAGGGATCGGTGATGATCGAGTGCGCGTAAGCGTGCGTCTGGCGCTGCGGGTTCATGCTTTTACCGGTGTGCTGCACGAAGGCAGTCCAGTCGCCGAGGGAGCCATCGGGTTTGAGCGCGAAGACGGCGATGCTGCCGCCATCGTAGTTGGCGACGAGCGCGTAGCGACCGGTGCGGTCGAGACTGACGTAGCTGGTGTCACCGCCGCCGGCGAGTTCGCGATTGAGCAAGGTGAGCGCGCCCGTGTGCGGGTCGATCGCGTAGGAGGAAACGCCCCCGGGATTGCCGGAGTTGCACGTGTAGAGATGCTGCCCGTCGGGATGAATCGAGAAGAACGCCGGTGCGCGGGCTTCGCGGAGAAACTCAGGTTTCGTGAGCACGCCGGTGTCGGTGTCGAAGTGCGCGAGTGAGAAACCGAGGTTGGGGCCGGCGCGGTGCGAACCGAAATAAACGAACGTGTCGCTCGCGCTGAACGCGGGCGCGGCGTGGAGCGCGATGAGGACGACGGCAAAAATTGTCTTCACGGGGAAGCGGTGGCCTGAAGGGTGACCGTGCCGGCCGCGAGGTGGGGAGCGGCGGCGGTCACGACGAGGTTGCCGCGGGCGGCGTTCGCTTTCACGAGGGCGACGCACTGGCCTTGGAAGGCGTGGCGTTCGCTGCCTTGGAATGGTTCGTGGCTGTTGAGATCCGCACTGTCCACGGCAGCGATCACACCGGGGCCGGTGATCTTGAACGCGATCAGATCGCCGGCGTCAGGCACGCGAACGCCGTTGGCGTCGACGACGGTCGCTACCACGTAGGCGACGTCGTCCCACGAGGGCGTGAGTTTCGCGCGCCCGGTAGAGAGGATGATTTTGGCGGGTGGGCCGGCGGTGCGCAGCTCCTCTGTGGCCACGATTTGACCTTTGGTGGTGGCGATGGCTTTGAGCGTGCCGGGGGCGTATCGAATTTTCCATTCGCGCGGGGAGGCGTCGGCATTGAGCGGTTTCGAGCCGAGCGATTGGTGGTTGAGGAAGAGTTCGACCGACTCAGCGTTGCTGTAGACTTCGATTTCCTCGTCGTGGGCGGCGGGGTTTTGTGGGGTCCAATCGGACAGAAGGATTGGGCGACGCGGGGGCGGGACGAACGCGGGATCCGCGGGCGGGAGCGGGGGAAGCGGGCCGCGACGCGCGATGGCAACCATGAGGAGACCGCTCCACCAACTCTGGCGTTCGCGGCCGTTGGGTTTGATTACGCCGATGCGGTCCACGAGTCCGGCGGAGGAGGAAATACGGGGCCAGCCGCGGGACTCGCCGAGGTAATCAACGCCGGTCCAGAGGAATTGGCCCGAGTGGGGCGGGTGGTCGCGGGCGAGCAGCCACGTCTCTCGGTCTTGCCGTTGCTCGGTGCCGACGATGATGCGGGTGGGTTTGGCCCGCCAAGCGGCGAGCAACTCAGCATCGCGGTAATTGGTGCCGATCACGTCGAGGAGATCGGCGAGGCCGTTGTCGTAGTCGTGGGTGACGTTGGGGCGGAAGAGCGCCTGCGTGACGGGGCGGGTGGAATCGTTTTCGTGGAAAACCTGCACGAGGCCGGAGAGGATTTTTTTCGAGAGTTCGGCGTTTGGCGTGTCGTGGATTTCGTTGCCGGCGCTGTAGAGGATGACGCTGGGGTGATTGCGGTCGCGGCGCACCGTATCGCGCGTATCGCGCTGGGACCACTCGTTGAAGTAGAGGTGATAGTCCTGAAGGTGTTGGCCGCCGAGAGTGGGTTTGCCGACGGTCCAGCAATCGAACAACTCGTCCATCACGAGGAAACCCAGGCGGTCGCAGAGATCGAGAAACTCGGGCGCGGGCGGGTTGTGCGCGGTGCGGATGGCGTTCACGCCGAGTTCACGCAACGTCGCGAGGCGGCGCTCCCAGGCGGCGAGCGGCACGGCGGCGCCGAAGGCGCTCGCGTCGTGGTGAAGCGCGACGCCCTTGAGCTTGATATTTTTGCCGTTGAGCCAGAACCCGGTCGCAGGCTCGAAATGAGCGTCGCGAATACCGAAGGTCACGGTTTCATCGTCGAGCGTGGTTTTGCCACTGCGCACACTGACGATCGCGCGGCAGAGCGCGGGATCTTCGAGACTCCACTGGCGTGGTTTGTCGACAGTGATCTCCTGTAGGAAATCGGCCGATTGGCCGGCGGCGATCTGGAGAGGTTTTGACGGGGCGGTGCCGACGGCTTTTCCGTCGGGTCCGACGAGGGTGATCACGATGTACACCTCGCGAGGTTTTTCGGACTGGTTAACGACGGTGCTTTGCACGCGCACGGTCGCAGAGTCGGCGGTGACGCTCGGCGTGGAAACAAAAGTGGTGTGGTAGTCGTGATGGACCGGATCGGTGACGATGAGGCGGACGTGGCGGTAGATGCCGGCACCCGAATACCAGCGGGACGCGGGTTGAGCGGAGGTATCGGCCCGCACGGCGAGAAGGTTGGCCCGCTGGCCAGCCTTGATGTGGTCCGTGAGTTCGTAGCGGAAACTCGCGTAGCCGAACGGGCGCTGGCCGACGGAGACGCCGTTGATCCAGACCTCGCTGTTCTGCATCACGCCGTCGAATTCCACAAAGATGCGGCGGTGCGCGGCATCGGCCGGGAGCGTAAGGTTCTTCCGATACCACGCGACGCCGCTGGGCAGAAAGGCACCGGCGCCGGCGGTGGGGTTTTTTTCATCGAACGGGCCTTCGATGCTCCAGTCATGCGGGATGTCGAGGTGGCGCCACGAGGTATCGTCGAAGGCGGGTTGCGCGGCGGAGGGGAAGTCACCGCGCGAGAAGCGCCATCCGGCGTCGAGGGATTGTTCGAGACGGGCGGGCTCGGCGGCGCCGCCCGAGGAGGCGAGGGCGGCGAGAAAGAGGGTGGCGAGCGTAAGGGGACGGAAGGGAGGGAGCATGATTTTAAGCGAGGCGGTTATTCCGATAGGGAGGGGCGGCTTTCCGGCCGCACTAAGCTAGAAGCGAGCGATGGAATTCGGCGGTTGGAAACCGTCGCTCCGGGGGCCTACCTCGGGGCGCGCAGGAAGGGGGCGAGGGGGTTTTCGGGGAGGGCGCGGAGAGCGGCGACGACCACGGCGGCGTTGAGCTCGGCGCCGGCCGCGGTGGTATGCGTATGCTCGTCGGCGAAGAGGGCGTTTACTTTTTCCCGGCGGAGCGCGTCGTAGCGCTGCGCGATGAGTTCGTTGAGATCGACGAAGGGCGCGTGCGCGGTAGTTGCGACCTGCCCGGCCCAGCCGGCGTGGGTGTCTGGGCTGCGGGAGATTTTTTCGTCCTTCCAAATTTTGCGCGGGACGAGGGAGCAGATGATGGGCGTGGCGCCTTTCGCGCGCACGTCGGCGATGTCCTGCCGCAGATACCAGCCGAAGGTATGCACGGCCTCGGCCGGCTGGTTGTTGGCGGCGGGACGTTCCTCGGTTTCCTCGCCGGTGCCCTTGAGCGGGCCGCGCGCGCCGTTATCGTTGTGACCGAATTGAATCATGACAAAGTCGCCGGGCCGGAGCTGCGCGAGGAGGTGATCCCAATGGCCGCCAGGCGAGCGGAAGGTGCGCGTGCCGGTGCCGCCGACGGCGCGGTTAACGACGTTGATTTTTTCGGGATCGAAATACGGCGAGAGGAAATCGCCCCAACCCCACTGGCCGTTGGAGCCGGAGCCGTTGTCGTTGCGCACCGTCGAATCACCGGCGAGGAAGAGCGAAGGGAGCCCGGTGTTCGCGGCCGTGGGAAGACGGAGCCACGCGGTGCGGTCGGAGGGGACGGCTTCGCCTTTGGCGGAGAGGATTTTCTCGACGAGATTCGGCCGCCAGCCTTTGAGACTGGCGACGACGGCGGCGGCATGGAGGTCGGCACCGGCCGCGTTGAAGTGCGTATGATCCTGTGGATAAAGCTCCTTGGTTTTCGCCGCGCCCATCGCGTCGAACTGGTCGGCCATCGTCGTGGTGAGATCGACGAAGGGCACGCCGGCGGCCTTCGCGACCTCGTAGGCCCACGGGCTAAAACGGCCGGCACCGCGTTCGATGCGGCCGTCGGCCCAGAGGTTGCGCGTGGTGAGCGAAACGATCACGGGCTTCGCGTCCTTCGCTTTCACGTCGGCGATCATTTTGCGCAGATACCAGCCGAAGGTATGCACGACTTCGGATTTTTTCGTGAGGACGTTGTCGATCTCCCTCGTCTCTTCGCCGAGGCCGGGAAGTGAGCCGCGAGCGCGGAGGGGCGGGGGAGGCTCGTCGTTGAGGGCACCACCGTCGTTGTGGCCGAATTGGATGAGGACGATGTCGTCTTTTTTCACGTCGGCGAGGAGGCCGTCCCACGCGCCCTCGGTGAGAAACGTGCGACTGCTGCGGCCGCCGCGGGCGCGGTTCACGACATTGATTTTTGCCGGATCGAAATAGCCGGCGAAGGGGACGGCCCAGCCCTGTTGGCTTTCGCCTTTGCCACGGGCGGCCGTGGAATCACTGGCGATGAAGAGCGACGGCAGCGCCGCGTTGATGGCGGTGGCGGCGGGCGCGGGATTACTGGCGAGATCGGGAGCGGGCCGAGGGCTCGGTGCGGGGTTTTGCGCTCGGGCGGCAGCCGCGAACAGCGCGACGACGAGGGGTAAAGCGCGGGCGAGGTGCATGACGCAATCAGAAGGGGTTTCCGTCGCGGGTGTTGGTAGACGGATTCATTTTCAGGCCGGAGATTTTCAGGACGTAGCCGTGTTTGGCTGGCGGAGTGGCGGGAAGTTTCACTTTCAGCCCGGCGGCGTCGTGCGCGAACGCGAGTTCACCGGGAGAGCCGAGCAATGCGACCCGGGCGACCTTGCCTTCGAGCGAGGGGTGGGTGGCAAGCATCGTGATGGTGACCTCATGGTTCGCGGGCCATTCGCCGAGGATGATCGCGTAGAGCGCGTCGGCTTTGACGGTGAAGCGCACATGCAGGTCTTTTTCGCCGCGTCCGCCGCCGCTGCCGAAGGTGGTCCAGTTGTGCGTGCCGTAAATGGCCTCGCCGTTCACATCGAGCCACGCGCCGACGCCGAGGAGCGTGTCCTGCTGCTCCGGCGGAATGGTGCCATCGGCTTTGGGCGAGAGGTTGAGGAGGAAAACGCCGTTGCGGCTAACGGTGTCGGCGAGCGCGGCGATGATCGAGCCGGCGCCGGAGATTTTCATGTCGGACGTGTAGCCCCACGTGCTGCCGATGGGATGATCGACCTGCCAGGCGCCGGGGCGAATGCCGGCGGGGGAGCGCGAGCCGATTTTTTCGAAGTCGATAATCGAACCGATGGTGGCGGTGTTGTTGCCGCCCGGAGCGTAGGCGGCTTTCTTGGTGCTGATCGAGACGGCTTTGCCCCACTGGGTGGCGCGGTTGTAGTAGTAAGCGGCGAGGCGGAGTTTCAGCGGGTCGAGGTAGCGTTGATCGACGCCGTTATCGAACCAGAGCATGTCGGGCTGGTATTTCTCGATGAGCTCGATGTTGCGATTCCACCAGTCGACGAGAAATTTTTGGCAAGCGGTGTCGCTGCGGTCGGCGACGTGGTAGAAGTCCGCCCACTGGGGATCGAAGAGGTCGAGCTGCCTGGCCTTGAGGTCGGCGAGGAGTTCTTTCGGTGGGTTGATGAACTGAAAATTTTCAATGCCGTGGTTGGACACGCCGAACTTCATCCCGCGCGCGCGAACGGCTTTGGCGAGTTCGCCGATGAGATCGCGGTGCGGGCCCATTTGTTTGGCGTTGATGGGCGTGACGGCGCTGTCCCAGAGCGCGAAGTTGTCGTGGTGCTGGGCGGTGGGGACGACGAACTTGGCGCCGGATTTTTGGAAGAGTTCCGCCCAGACGTTGGGGTCGAATTTTTCCTGGGTGAAGAGCGGGATAAAATCCTTGTAGCCGAATTTATCGGGCGCGCCGAAGTGCTCGGAGTGCCACGCGCGGTCGGCGCCATACATGTGTTTTTCATACCACTCATTGTGGTGCGCGGGGACGGAGTAGACGCCCCAGTGCATGAAGAGGCCGAACTTCGCCTCGTAGAACCACGGGGGGACTTGGTAGTTTTGTTTCAGCGAATCCCACGTGGGCTGAAACGGCCCGGCGGGAAGTTTCGTGGTGATCTGCGCGACGGCAGCTTCGACGACTTCGAGTCGAGTCTCAGGGGCCATGTCGTAGCCGGTGGAGTTTCCGCCTTCGGCGAGCAAATTGGGCGCGGGTGAAGCGGTTTGAGCGAGGGCGCTGGCAGCGACGGCGAACAAGGACGGGAGGAAACGACGCACGGAGGGGCAGGGGAGCATAAAGGAGTGGCGGCTATGTAGCTGGAGCAAGACGGGTTGATCGAGAGGAAGTGACGGAACTCGGACTGATCGAAATCAAACGCACCGATCACCAAATTCGGCGGACAAAAAAAACTCCCCGGCCTTTCGACCGGGGAGTTTTTCGATTTTTCGCCGCGAGTGCGACGGGGGTTAGAGATCGAAGGTGGTGGTGAGAATGAACTGGCGCGGGTCGATGATGCGGTAGGCGTAGGGCTGGCCGTCGGGATTGACGGCGACGGCTTGGAGACGGCCGTTTTCGAAGGCGTTGCGGACGTTCAATTGAATCCGCGTGCGAATCTTGCCCGAGTAGAGGCGCAGGTTATAGCCCGCCGAGGCGTCGAAATAATAGCGCGATTTGTCGAAGAGCGGCTTCGTGCGATCAAGGGTGCGGATGACGCCATCGGCATCGGGGGCGGCGCCACGGAAACCGATCGAGGCTTTGTCTTCCCAGCGCACGGCACCGCCGACGCTGAAGTTTTTCAGGCGGCCTTGGGTGAAGTTGTAGTTCGTGATGGCGTTGAAGCGCCATTCGCGCACTTGGGTGCGGGGTTTGCCTTGATTGGCCTGCGCGAGTTTCAGCGGGGCCGAGACACTGCCGATGTAGAAATTCTCAGCGGTGCCGGCGCTGGTGTTGGTCTTCCACCAGAGATTGCCGGCGTCATCCTTGGCGGTCGTCCAGATGGGGAGCCGGCTGTCGAGGTAAGCGCTCAGAGCGGGACCGATGTTGTTGTCGATCGATTGCTGCTGGGCGGCGGTGGCCTTGAGGGTCCAATTGCGGTTCGGGTTGAAGTTGAGCTCGAACTCGTAGCCCTTGGCGGAGATGTCGGAGGTCTCGGCGATGGATTTGCCGATGATGCTGTCGATGAAGCCGACGGGGAGGCCCATGATTTTTGAAACAGCTTCCGTGGTTTGAGCGGCAGTGGGGGTGATGCCTTGGGCGAGGAAGCGGGAGTTGGAGAGGTTGGTGGCCCAGGTTTCGAAGTTGAAGGCGTCGTTGTTGCCGGTGGCGCGGTTGCTATCGATGCGGAGGGCGCGGGGGGCGACGTTGCCGGCATCCCCGCCGCGGGAGTTTCTCTGCTCGGTGGTGTATTTGTTGACCTTCAGGAAGAGTTTTCCGGCCCAGAGATTGAAGCTGACGCCGTAGTCCTTGCCTTTGCCGGTGGGATTGGGGAGCACCTCGCCGAGGAGGTTATATTGGGTGGTGGCGGGCTGAAAGCTGTCGGACTGATTGTAGTGGGCGTAGAGCCAAGAGAAGGGTTTCACGACGACGCCCGCGGTTTTGGTATCACCGGATTTTTCGAGGAAGGGGCCCCAGGTGCGGAGGGCGTCGTAGTTGAGGAGACCGGTGGCGGGATCGACGGTCGCGCCGTTGGAATCGCGGCTGCGATTCTTGTCCTTGCGCCAGCCGAAGGTGGTGACGATGCGATCGTCGAAAAAGAAATTCTGGGTGGCGAGCGACTGGGTGCGGATTTCGCGGCGGGTGCGGTTGGAGGGCGTGACACCGCTTTCTCCGATGAGGGAGGGCTCGCTGACCCAGACACCGGCCTTGGCGTCGAACCAGTTGAAATTTTGCTTTCCGCCAAGCGAGTAAACCGGGGGCGGGGCGTAGTCGATGTTCTGGTTCTTGTCGTCGCCGAGGTAGTATTTGTAGTAACCACGACCGGCGGTGGGGCCACCGCGGTTGGCCGGGTTGCCCCACGTGTGATCATCGAGGATGAAATCGCGATAGCGGTAGATGGCGGTGTCGAGGCGGCGGACTTCGCCGTGAGCGGCGAGTTTTTGCTGGCCGATCCAGGAGAGCCAGCGGGGAAGATGGGAAGGCGTGAGCTGGTAGGCGAGGTCGGCGATCTGAATATCATTCACCGTGGGGCGATTGCTCAGCGTGGGCTCGGAGGCACCGATATAGGGGCGCTTGAAAAAGGGATTGAGCCGGCCGTCGAGGTAGGTCCGGTTGGGATCGACGTAGAGGACGGCGTTGGTGCCGCCGATGAAGTTGCGACTGTAGTTATCAGTATCTTCGCGGAACCAGCCGCCGCGGACATCTAGGCGCTGGTGGGCGGTTTTGAAGACGCCCTGCTCGACTTCGACGCTGTAGATGTCGGCCTTGTCCTGATTATAGTTGGGAGCGACGAAGTTGATCGAAGTCCAATCGTAGACGGCTTTGTCGGTGGTCGCGGGGGCGATGAAGAGCGGGAGGCTGGTGCCGCGGAGGCGCTGGATGTCGTTACCGCTTTCGATAAAGCGGAGATTGCTGTTGGGATTATCAGGGGTCGGGATGCCACTGGCGGGGAGGCTGCCGGTGCGATTGACGCTCCAGAATTGGATCGCGCCGTTATCCACAAAAATGCTGGGGCGGTTGTAGAAGCCCGAGCCTTGGGAGAGCAGGCCGAAGGGGAGCGTGCCGTCCTGTGCGACGGTATAGGGCCCGCTGGTGGTGCCGTTGGCGAAGCTGACGATCTGGGTCTGAGGATCCCAAGTGGGGCTGCCGACGGATTTCCAGTAGGTCGCGGTGTCGCGCGGCGTGACGGAGTTGGGGCGGCGGGCGTAGTTGTGGTAGGATTCGTAGCTGCCGCGAATGGTGGTGTTCGCGAAAGGCTTGTAGGTGACAGCACCTTGCTGGCGCTTGGTCTGATCGGCGGAGGGTTTTCGCTGATAGCCGACGGACTGGTAAACGGCGGAGAGTCGGAGCGCGAGTACGTTGCGGAAAAGGGGACGGTTCAGGTCGATACTGCCGCGATAGCCGCCGTAGCTGTCGGCGCGCATGACGACGGTGGAGATATCGCGGGTGAGATTCGCCTTGGAGGGGATGATGTTGACGGTGCCGGAGGTGTTGCCGAGGCCGAAGATATTGGAGTTCGGGCCGCGGCTGATTTCGACGGCGTCGGTGTTATACATATCGATCGGGATACTGCTGTTGCTGGCGAAATTTCCACGGGCGGTGTTGACTGAGTCGATCCCGCGGATGCGGTTGGCGGTTTGCGGACCGCTTTGGATGCTGTCGTTCACGCCGCCGTTGCGATCGAGGACAAGCGCGGTGTAGTTGCCCGTGCCCTCGGTGTTGGCTTCGTAGAGGAAGATGTCGTTAATATCGAGGACGGCGGTATCGAGCATCTGCTGCTTGGTGACGACGGTGATCGAGGCGCCGAGATCCTCGATTTTGGAATTGAGGCGGGTGCCGGAGAGGGTGTTGGAGGCCAGATAGCCGTTGTCGTCGGCGACGACTTCGAAGGGGGAAAGCGTGACGAGAGCCGCACCGGACTCCTTGGCGGATTCGCTCTCGACGGGGATTTTGGCGTTTTTCGACTGAGCGGACGACATGGCGGCGAGTTCGTCGGCATCGAGGCGGCCGTTTTTATCTTTGTCGAATTTCGCGATGGTGGCCGCATCCGGTGCGGTCGCGGGAGCTTGCGCGCGCGCGAGGGATACGAGGGATGCAACGCCCAGCAGGGCGAGGCAAAGAGAGCGAAGCAGGCGTTTTCTTGGGGCAGTCATGGGTGGTGTTTTGCAGGTGGAGGAAAAAACAGTAGGAGAGCCGCGGGTGCGTGGTGTGGGGCACGCGGGGGGTACGGGTCGTCCAGAATAGCGCAAGGGAAGTGGCGCCGCATCCCCAGTTGTGGTGAAAGACGCGGAAGATGTGGCGTCGCGGGGCGAAGTTGTTTCACGTTTCCAGCGGTGATGATTTTCCCGCGCGCAGCCGTGGCGCCGAAGCCCCGGCGAAATTTCCGTCCTGCGAAAGGGGTCGTGCGCCTGCTCATCGGCTGCGTGCTGGCGACCTCGCTGGGGGCACTCGCCCGTGCGGCGGAGCCGGATTGGGTGATCCGAAACTGGCTGGTCGAAGATGGGCTGCCGAACGACGCGACGACCCGAATCGTGTGCGACGGGAACGGGTTTCTGTGGGTGACGAGCGGGAGCGGGCTGGCGCGCTTCGATGGACGCGAGTTCAAGGAATATCCTTTGCCGATGACGGCACCCGCCAACAGCGCGAACATTCGCGACATCGCGGTGGACGAGGAAAATGCCTTGCTGATGTTGCCGGCCAGCGGCGGGGTGGTGCGCCTGCATGGGCAGAAATTTAGCGAACATCCGGCGAGCAAGCTGTTCCCGGGGCAGGGGCTGGTGGATATTTTTTCCGAGCCGGGCGGAGTGCTGTGGCTGGGCACGGAGGCGGGGCAACTGGGCCGCTGGCAGCCTGGAACCGCGCAAATCTTCGGGCGGGAGGAGGGGATACTACGACGGGGAAACCGGTTTTCGTTTGCCCGCGATGGAGCAGGGAAAACGTGGGTGGGGGCGCATGATTTCGTCGGCCATTATGAGGACGGCCGCCTGATCCGGTTCAACGGCAGCTTCGTCTCGGGGATGATAATCGCGCCGTCGCGCTCGGGCGGAATTTGGGTGGCGGCGCGCGAAGGGCTGTTCCGAATCGAAGGCGGCCGTGAGCAACGCGTTTGCGACCTGCGGCAATGGCGGACGGCGGAGCGGGGCGGGGTCCAAGTCATCGCCGAAGACAGCACGGGCGCGGTGTGGATTGGCACGCGCCGGCTGGGGGTGTTTCGTTTCACGGACAAGGAGCCGGTGCCGGTGCCGACCGCGCACAAAATCATCAAATGCATCATCGAGGATCCGGAGCGTAATATCTGGATTGCGACGGATGGCGGCGGCATCAGTCGGCTGCGCCCAAAAGAATTTACGATGGTCGATGCCTCGATCGGATTGCCGGATGACGTGAGTTCCGCCGTATGCGAAGATGCGAGCGGGGCGGTGTGGTCCGCGAATCGTCTCGGCGGCGTGGTGCGGGCCCAGGCGGGAAAGGCCCGGATCATCCCCGCGGCCATGGGGCGCACGGGGCCTTATACCATCACGATCTGCCCGGACGCGGCGGACAATATCTGGGTGGGCGCGACTGATGGGCTCTATTGGGTGCCGGCGGCGGAACCGCGCGAAGTGCGCTTCATCGCCCGCGAACAACGCGACGCCCACGTGATCCTCGGCGCCAGCAACGGCGACGTGTGGCTGGCCTTCCTCGCCGACGGCTTCGGGTTTTATCGCGAGGGAAAGTTTCAGCCCGTCACCGATGCCTCCGGGCGCAAGCGGCGGATCAAGGCGATCGCGGAGGACCGGCGGCATCGCATCTGGGTCGCGACGGACGAACGTGAAATTCTCGAATGCGTCGAGGGCCAGCTCGTTTCCCGAATCCGCACCGCGCAGGTGCCGGGCGGGCAGCTCTACGCGCTGTATTTCGACGAGGCGGACAACCTGTGGATCACGACCTCCCGCGGGCTGCTGGTGAAACAAGGCGAACGGTTTCATCTGTTCACGACCGAGGAGGGATTGCCCGACAACGAGGTGGGCCAGGTGCTGGAAGACGGGCGCGGGCGGCTCTGGGTCTCGTGCCGGCGCGGTTTGTTTTCCGTGGTGAAGGCGGAGCTGCTGGCCGTGGCGGCGGGCGCGACGGCGCGAGTCAGTGTCGCGACCCTCGGAGCCGCGGAGGGATTGCAAGGCGCCTCCGCGCTCGGTAGCACGCAACCCCTCGCGTGGCGGGGGAAAAATGGCCGGCTGTGGTTTGCGACGCACGCGGGTATTGTCGGGATCGACTCGGCTGCGGCGGTGCCGGATCGACCGCCTCCGCGGGTTTTTATCGACGAGGTGCGGCTGGGCGGACAACGCACCGAGGCCGGGCCCCGACTCCGCGTGCCGCCGGGCGCCGGCGTGGTGGAATTTGTTTTCGTGGCGCTCAACTACGCGTCACCGGAAGCAGTGCGGTTGCGCCACCGGCTGGTGGGATTCGATGCGGACTGGGTGGACACGAGCGCCGACCGCCGGGCGACCTACCCGCGACTTCCGCCCGGTGACTACACCTTGCGCGTGAACGCATCTCAGGCGGGCGGCCGGTGGGACGAGGGGGAGGTGCGGCTGGCGATCACTGTCGTCCCCAGTTGGTGGCAACGAGGAGACACGCGAGCCGGGTTGGTGTTGATGTTTGCCGGAGCGATTGCCTGGAGCGCGCGGTATTGGTCGCACCGCCGGCTGAAAGCGCGGCTCCAGCGACTCGAGCGCGAGCATGAGCTGGAGAAGGAGCGCTCGCGAATCGCGCGGGATCTGCACGACGAACTCGGCGGCAGCCTCACGCAAATCGGGATGCTGGCGGACCGGTTGAAACGCCGCGCGGGTGAGGACGGCCTGAAGGAGGGACTCACGCAGCTCGCGGCCCGCACGCGGGGGCTCTCGGGCGATCTTGAAAGCATCGTGTGGACCGTGAGCCCGAAGAACAACACGTGGGACCGGCTGGTGATGTTTATCGGGCTTTTCGCGCAGCGATTTTTCCGCGACACCGCCATCGAGTGCTCCGTGGAGGGCGTCGAGAGCGTGCCGGCGCTGCCGGTGAGCCCGGAGGTTCAGCACCACCTGATCGCGATCGTGAAGGAGGCGCTGAACAACATCCTCAAGCACGCGCGGGCCACGCGCGTGACGCTGACGTTGCGGATCGACGCCGGTAAATTCGAACTCCGCCTGCACGACG
>JANYBX010000171.1 GCA_025360615.1 Opitutia bacterium | reverse complement strand
CTTGAAACGCGGGGGTGTTCCCTGAGTCTTTGCAGGCTCTGGCGTCCGCTCGCGGTCGTCTTTCATTTCCTGAACCGTCACATGCGCCTGTCCAAATTTCTATCCCGTCTCGTCCGCTGGGAGCTCGCTCTCGGCGCCGTTGCCCTGCTGTCCGGCTGCGACATCAATTTTTGGACGATGAAAGGACACCAGTCCACCATCGTCGTCGAAGGCCCGGTCGCCCTCAAGCAGCTCAAGGTGTTCTACGTGACGTGCTGGGTCACGCTCGCGCTCTTCATCATCGTCGGCAGCGTGCTGGCCTACGCGACGTTCAAATTCCGCGCCCGCACCGTCGAGGACGAAAAAGCCGTCCCACCCGAGCAAGGCCATGGCAATCCGCTCATCGAACTCGGCCTGATTGCCGGCTCGGTCTTCGCCTTGGTCATCATTGCGATTCCGACCTTGGACGGAATTTTCTACACCTACGACGTGCCGGCGGATCAAAAGGCCAACACTTACGAGATCACCGCGACGGGCTACCAATGGTGGTTCAAGTTCGACTATCCCTCCGAGCAGATCACCGGCACGGGCGCCCTCACAACCAGCAACGAACTCGTCATCCCCGTCGGTCGCCCGGTGCGAATCAACATCCGCTCCCTCGATGTCATCCACAGTTTCTGGGTGCCGAAACTCGCCGGAAAAGTGGACATGATCCCGAACCGAGCGAACTTCCTGTGGCTGCAGGCCGACCAAGCCGGTTACTATTGGGGCCAGTGCGCGGAGTATTGCGGCGATTCCCACGCGGTCATGCGCTTCCGTGTCATTGCGCTCGGGCCAAAGGAATTCAACGAATGGGTCGCCCAGCAAATTTCCCCCGCGCGCAACGTCGCCCCAGCAGCAGTCGCCGACGCGAGCCGCCCGAAAGCGCAATTCGCCTCACTACGGAAGCCCGACAGTTTCGGACCCAACGAGAGCGGCATCACGAATGCGTTTGAAATTTCCCCCCTCGAAGCTTGGCGCGGCAAACAGGCCCCCGAAAAAGGCGAAGATCCCGCCCTCATCGCCACCGGCAAGGCGCTCTTCCAATCGAAGACGTGCTCCGCCTGTCATACGATTCGCGGTCACGATGCGGGTGGCGTTACGGCACCGGACCTCACCCACGTGGGTGCGCGCACGACGATCGCCGCCGGCCTGCTCGAAAACAATCCCGAGCAACTCCAGCGCTGGATTCACAATCCCGGCGCGGTGAAGCCCGGCAACAAGATGTATGTCGGTATCGGCGCCATGGCCGGCTACATGAAAAAGGATGAACACGGCGAGTGGGTGAAAAACATCACGCTCACCGACGCGGATGAACTCGCCCTCGTCGCCTACCTCCAAAGCCTCAAGTAATTTTCCCTCATGGACGCCTCTCTCAAATCCGATTTCCACGCCGACGACGCGCCGGCCACGCCCAAGTCTTTTGTCCTCTGGCGCCCCACCGCGCAAACGGGCCTCATGAGCTGGCTGACGACTGTCGATCATAAGAAGATCGGCTTTCTCTACGGCATCTTCGCGCTGTTTTTCTTCCTCGTGGGCGGCGTGGAGGCGCTGCTCATCCGCATGCAGCTGATGTTCCCCAACGGCCACGTGCTGACGGCGCAACAATACAACACGATGTTCACGATGCACGGCACGACGATGATCTTCCTCGCCGTCATGCCGCTCTCGGCTGCGTTCTTCAATTACATCATGCCGCTCCAAATCGGCGCGCGCGACGTCGCCTTCCCGCGGCTCAACGCCTTCTCGCTTTGGACCTTCGTCGCCGGCGCGATCATCATTAACCTCGGCTGGTTCATGAAGGACGGCGCACCCGACGCCGGCTGGTTCGGCTACGCTCCCCTGACCTCGAAGACTTACAATCCCGACCACTCGGTCGACATGTGGGTCATGGGCCTCCAGCTCCTCGGTGTCGCCTCGATCGCGGCCTCGCTCAACTTCATCGTCACGATCATCAACCTCCGCGCTCCCGGCATGACGATGATGCGCCTCCCGGTGTTCACCTGGATGACGCTGTTCACCGCCTTCCTCATCGTGCTCTCGTTTCCCTTCATCACGATCGCGCTGGTCGAGGTGATGATGGACCGGCTGTTCGGCACGAACTTCTTTGAAGTTTCCCAAGGCGGCATGCCGATTCTTTGGCAGCATCTCTTCTGGGTCTTCGGCCATCCCGAGGTTTACATCCTGATTCTTCCCGCGATGGGCATCATCTCGGAAATTCTGCCCACCTTCTCGCGTAAGCCTCTCTTCGGTTACCCGATCGTGGTGTTCTCGGGCGCCAGCATCGGTTTCCTCGGCTTCTCAGTGTGGAGCCATCACATGTTCACCACCGGCATGGGCACGATGGCGACCGCGGCTTTCTCGCTCGCGACGATGGCCATCGCCGTGCCGACCGGCGTGAAGATCTTCAACTGGATCGGCACGCTCTGGGGCGGCCACATCTCGATGCGCACGCCGATGCTCTTCGCGCTCGGTTTTATCTGGATGTTTATGATGGGCGGCTTCTCCGGCATCATGCACTCCGCCGCTCCCGCCGACGCGCAGCAGCAGGACAGCTACTTCGTCATCGCTCACTTTCACTACGTGCTTATCGGCGGCTCGGTCTTTGGCATTCTCGCCGGCATCCACTATTGGTTCCCGCTGATGTTCGGCCGCAAAATCAACGAATTCTGGGGCAAGCTTTCCTTCTGGGTCGTCTTCATCGGATTCAACACCACGTTTTTCCCGCAACACTTCCTCGGCCTCAACGGCATGCCCCGCCGCACCTACACCTACGATGCGAACATGAGCTGGACCGCGGGGAATTTCTGGTCGTCCATCGGCGCACTCATCCTCGGCACCGGCATTGGGATTTATTTCTCGGTGATGATCTACACCTACTTCAAGGGCGAACGCGTCGGCCGTGACGTGTGGGATGCCCGCACGCTCGAGTGGAGCCTGCCGAATCCCCCGCCGGAGTATAACTTTCGCGTCGTCCCGACCGTCCACGCCCGCGACGCCTTCTGGTATGAGAAGCGTCACGAGGCCGAGATCGCCCAGGAGAAAGCCGAACTCGCGAAGGCCGAGGCCCACCACGGCGGCATCCACATGCCCCACCAGTCGATCTATCCCTTCATCGCCAGCCTCGGCATTCTCATTGCGGCCATCGGCATCTCGGTGATCGACCCCGACCTCCAAGCCACGGGCTTTTGGGGCAAGAAAATCGAGATCACCATGATCGGCGGAGTCGTGATGCTCACGGGCATTTACCTCTGGGCGCTCGAAGGCAACGAAGGTTATCACCTCCACCCCGAGGATGAAGATCACGCCGACGCCGGCCTCGACACCGCCAAGCACTAAGCGCGATCCACCGCCGCCCAACCGTCCCCATCCTCGTCCCTTTTTCCATGAGCAGTCACGCCGGCACCATCGACCACCATCACGACCCGAGCACCTCGACGGGCATTCCAAACAAGAAACTCCTCATGTGGACGTTTCTCGCCTCGGACTGCATGTTTTTCGGCGCGCTGATTTCGACCCACCTGATCTATCGGCTGCACCCGGTGCCCGGCGCTCCGTCGCCAAAGCAGGTATTCAGCATCGAGCTCACGTCGTTCTCCACGTTCATCCTGCTGATGTCGTCGCTCATGATGGCGCTCGCCGTCACCGCCATCCAGAAGAGCAACCTCAAGAGCTGCCGCTGGTCGCTGCTCACCACGATTTTCTTCGGCTCGATCTTCCTCGGCTGCCAAGTCTACGAGTTCAACGAGTTCGTCTTCGAGAAGCACATGACGATCACGAACAGCATGCTCGGCACCACGTTCTTCACGCTCACCGGCACGCACGGCACGCACGTCGCCATCGGCGTGCTCTGGCTGATCCTGATGTATGTCCGCTCCTTTCAGCCCGTCGATGTCAGCCGCCAGCCGCTCTGGTTTGCGCGCAACATCCTCCATGTCGCCGTGCTGATCGGCGGCATTTTGCTGGCAATGTTCTCGACCCTCGGCCTCGTCCATACGCTGCACTCGGGCGCAACCGTCGGCTCATTCTTCAGCGGTCATTTCGCCATGATCGCGGGCTTCGTCGCCTGCCTCGCCATCTGCGTCTTCCTCGCCCGCCCGCGCGGCACCGTGAATTTCACCGACGCCAATGCCGTCGATGTCGAGTCGATGGGCCTCTACTGGCACTTCGTCGACATCGTCTGGATCGTGATCTTCACCGCCGTTTACCTGCTCGAATACCTCTGATTTCTCCCATGAGTTCCGCCGCCACCACCGCCCACGCCGTCGATCACGACCACCACGAGGAAAGCAAATTCCAGATCTACGTGCAGATCGCCATGCTCCTCGCCGTCATCACCGGCGTGGAAATCATCGGCGTCTACCTGCCCTTCGCGAAATGGCTCATCGTGACCGCGCTCGTCGTGCTCTCCGTGGTGAAGTTCATGTATGTCATTTTCTTTTTCATGCACCTGCGCTGGGACAAACCCTTTTGCACGATCATGTTTTTCATCGGCCTCGTCCTCGCCACCGGCACCGTCTGGGCGCTGCTTCAGCTCTTCTCCACGCACGACAGCATCCCGCTCACCTCGCTGCCCTGACGCGCCGGGTGAATCCGTCTTAAAACTCCCCTGCGTCACACGGCGGCCTCCGGGCCGCCTTTCTTTTTCCCATGATCGACTGGCGCCACTGGCACAACGAACCCTACCTCGTCGGCGGGCTCGTGTTCCTCGGCTGGCTCTACGCTGTGCTCGCCGGTCCGTTGCGCACGCGGCTCGCCAAGAGCGCATCCTACCCCCGCGCGCAGGCCGTCCAATTTTATCTCGCGCTGATTATTTTCTACGTCGCGGTCGGCTCCCCGCTCGACCAGATCGGCGAACGTTTTCTTTTCAGCGCGCACATGTTTCAGCACCAGTTGCTGATCTACCCGGCGGCGCTTCTTTTTCTCCTCGGCCTGCCCGCGTGGATGGTCGATCCCGTGTTGTCGCTCCCCGCCCTGCGCCGCCCGCTTCGCCTGCTCACTGCCCCGCTCATGTGCGGCACGCTCTACACGCTGGTCGTCAGCCTCTGGCACGCGCCCCTCGCGTATGACTGGGCGCTGCAAAACAAAGTCGTCCACGTCGGCGAACATCTCATGTTTTTCGGCGCCGCGCTGTTCTACTGGTGGCCGGTGCTCAGCCCGTCGCGGATCTTTCCGCCCATTCCCTATGGCGCGCGCATGGTTTACCTGTTCGCCGTGCTCATCGGCATGACGCCGGTCTTCGCCTACATCACATTTTCGGAGACGATCCTCTATCCGACTTACGAGTATGCGCCGCGTCTCATCGCCGATTTCACGCCCGCCGATGACCAGCTGCTCGCCGGCGTTAGCATGAAACTCGTCGGCCTGTGCGTGGCGCTCGCCGCCTTCGGCGTGTGCTTTTTTCGCTGGGCCGCCGTGAGTGAGCAGCCCAAGACGTCGGCATAGTGTTCGGTCTTTCTTTTCGCTCCACCGTGACCCAAAAAAAGGGCGCCGGTCGCGAGACCGGCGCCATCGAAACTAAAAAGGTTTCCGCACTCAGGCTTGCGCCGGCGCCACCAGATCGTCGATCGAATCGCTCTCTACGTTGATATCGGCAAACAGCCAGGACGAGAGGTAGCGCTCGGAAGACGAGGGGATGATCGCGACGATCTGCTTGCCCTTGTTTTCCGGACGCTTCGCGAGCTGGATCGCAGCCCACACCGCGGCACCCGAGGAAATGCCGACCGGGATGCCGTCGAGCTGGTTGACCTGCTTCGAGACCGGGCCGGAATCGGCTTCCTTCACGCGGATGACCTCGTCGTAGATCTTGGTGTTCAGGATCGACGGAATAAAACCGGCGCCAAGGCCCTGGAGTTTGTGCGGGCCGGGCGCGCCGCCGGAGAGAATCGGCGAGGCATCGGGCTCGACCGCGATGATCTTGATCGAGGGTTTGCGCGCTTTCAGCACTTCGCCCACGCCGGTGATCGTGCCGCCGGTGCCGATCCCGGAGACGACGAAGTCCACCTTGCCGTCCGTATCGCGCCAAATTTCCTCGGCGGTCGTGCGGCGGTGAATCTCGGGGTTCGAGGGATTGGAAAACTGCTGGAGGATGACGGCCCCGGGAATTTTCGCGGCGAGTTCCTCGGCCTTGGCGATCGCGCCTTTCATGCCTTTCGCACCTTCGGTCAGGATGAGACGCGCACCGAGGACCTTGAGGAGTTTGCGGCGCTCGATGGTCATCGTCTCGGGCATCGTGAGGATGAGCTTGAGGCCTTTCGCGGCGGCGACGAACGCGAGCGCGATGCCGGTGTTGCCGCTGGTCGGCTCGATGAGAATCGTGTCCTTCGTGATCTTGCCGCTCTTCAGGGCGTCTTCGATCATGGCGAAGCCAATGCGGTCCTTTACGCTGGAGAGAGGGTTGAAGAACTCGAGTTTGAGCAGGATTTCAGCCTGCGCGCCGTGGGCGGCAGCAGTGCGGTTGAGACGCACGAGCGGCGTATTGCCGATGGTTTCGGTGATGTCGTTGTATATTTTAGCCATGTTGATCGTGGGGATAAAACTGGGAAGGGGGTTTAAAAAAAGTGCCGGGCGGATGGGGATGAATCAAGCGTGGAGCCGGTCAGATATGTTCGCCCGCCCCGTGCGCCGGGACCGCGCCGGCCTTGGTCTCGGTCAGTTTGCCGTCGCGGACGTCAGCCTCGGTGAATTCGCCGCGGGGGAAAAGCCGCACGTGGCGGAACATCACCGAGACGTCGTCGCCCTGCTTGAGCTGGAGGTCGCGCAGGCGGTCACGGGCGACCTCGGCCTCGAAGTGTTCGCCGGTGTCGGCGCGCGCGAGAGTGACCCGACCGTAGTTGCCCGCGGAAAAAATATGCAGCACGCGGGCGGCCAGTCCGTGGCGAATGGCGGAACCGTGCTGGATATCGACATCGTGAGGGCGGACGTAGAGCACATCCTTGCCGGGGGTGCGGAGCCGGCTTTCGCCGGCGGCGAGGCGGTTGACGTTGCCGAGAAACTCGATGACGAACGGCGACGCGGGCCGGTCATAAACCTCCTGAGGCTGGCCGACCTGCTCGATCTTGGCTTGGTTCATCACGACCACCTCGTCGGCGAGTTCCAGCGCCTCCTCCTGATCGTGAGTGACGAAGACGGTGGTGACGTGGAGTTGCTCGTGGAGTTGGCGCAACCAGCGGCGGAGTTCCTTGCGCACCTGCGCATCGAGCGCGCCGAACGGCTCATCGAGCAGAAGGACCTTGGGCTGCATGGCGAGAGCGCGGGCGAGAGCCACGCGCTGGCGCTGGCCGCCGGAGAGCTGGTCGGGCATGCGACCGCCGAGGTTGTCGAGCTGCACGAGCCGGAGCAGCTCGTTGACACGGTCCGCGATCTCAGGGCGCGACGGGCGGGTTTTGCGCGGGCGCACGGTGAGACCGAAGGCGATGTTGTCGAACACCGTCATGTGCTTGAACAGTGCGTAGTGTTGAAAAACAAAGCCGACGCCGCGCTGGCCGGCAGGCATGTCAGACACATCGGCGCCATGGAAAAGCACGCGGCCCGCAGTGGGGTCGGCCGTGACGTCAGGAAATTCCAAGCCGGCGATGATGCGCAGGAGCGTGGTCTTGCCTGAACCGGATGGCCCGAGCAACGCCGTGAGCCGGCCCGTCTCGACCTTGAGGCTCACGCCGCCGAGGGCGGTGTAGGAACCGAAATGCTTGGAGATGTTGCGGGCTTCGATGCTCATGTGGCGAATTGGCGGATGTCGGAAGCGGCGGCGGCTTCCAGGGCGCGGCGATGGCGCCACTCGACGAGATTTTTCAGAACGAGCGTGACGAGCGCAAGCAGCGTGAGCAGCGACGCGACAGCGAAGGCGGCCTGGGTGTTGTATTCGTTGTAGAGAATCTCGACGTGCAGCGGGATGGTATTGGTCTCGCCGCGGATGTGGCCGGAGACGACGGACACCGCGCCAAATTCGCCCATCGCGCGGGCGTTGCAAAGGACGACGCCGTAGAAGAGGCCCCACTTCACATTGGGAAGCGTGACGCGGCGAAACGTCTGCCAACCGGTCGCACCGAGGGTAAGCGCGGCGAGTTCCTCATCCTTGCCCTGCGCCTGCATGAGCGGGATCAGCTCGCGCGCCACAAACGGGAACGTGACGAAAATCGTGGCCAGCACGATGCCGGGCACGGCGAAGATGATATGGAGATCGCGCGCGATCAGCCACTGTTGCAGCCACGGGAAGAGCGGGTGCTCCGCGGCCAGGTAGTGGCCCAGCCAGCCCTGCGCGCCGAAGAGCAGCACATAGACGAGGCCGGAGATGACCGGGGAAATCGCGAACGGCAGCTCGATCAGGGAAATGAGCAGCGACTTCCCGCGGAAATCGAATTTCGCGATCGCCCACGACGCGGCGAGACCGAAGACGAGGTTGAGCGGCACCGCGATGCCCGCGGCGAGAAACGTCAGCCGGATGGCTGCCTGCGCATCCTTGTCGGCAAATGCCGCGAAGTAGGCGCCCCAGCCTTTTCGCAGCGCCTCGGTGAACACCGCGGCGAGCGGCACGACGAGGAACAGCCCTGCGAACAGCAGGGCGGCGCCGATCAGCGTGAAGCGCATCCAGCGCGGATCCCCCAGCGAGCGGCGCTGGCGGTGCTTGGCGACATAGGCGAGAGTGGAGACGTTTCCGGCCATGATAAAATCGGGTCAGGCGCGCGCGCGGCGGGTGCCCTGGCGCTGCATGAGCTGGATTAAAAACAAAATGGCAAAAGAGCCGACGAGCATGACCACGGCGAGCGCGGTCGCGCCTTGGTAGTCGTATTGATCGAGCTTGGTGATGATGAGCAGCGGCGTGATTTCGGTGTGCATCGGCCGGTTACCCGAGATGAACACGACCGAGCCGTATTCGCCCACCGCGCGGGCAAAAGCCAGGGCGAAACCCGTCACGACCGCGGGTCGCAGGGCGGGCAAAATCACGCGCCGGAAAGTCTGCGCGCGCGTCGCGCCAAGCGTGGCCGCGGCCTCCTCCAACTCCGGCTCCAGCTCCTCCAAGATCGGCTGCACCGTGCGCACGACGAACGGCAATCCGATGAACGTGAGCGCGACCCACACCCCTACCGGCGTGTAAGCCACCTTGATACCGAGCGGCTCCAGACAGTGACCGATCCAGCCATTCTTCGCATAGATGGCGGTGAGCGCGATGCCCGCGACAGCCGTGGGCAGCGCAAACGGCAAATCCACGAGCGCATCCACCAGCCGCCGGCCGGGAAACTCATAGCGCACCAACACCCACGCGAGCAGGACGCCGCAGGGGACATTGAACAACGCCGCGAGCAACGACGCGCCAAACGTAATCTCGTAGGACGCGATCACGCGCGGCGACGCGACCGCGGTCCAGAACTCCGCCCACGTCATGCCGGCGGTCTTGGCAAACGTCGCCACCAGCGGCAGCAGGATGATGATGCCCAGATACGCCAGGGTAAACCCGAGCGAAAGCCCGAAGCCGGGGAGGACACGGCGCGATGAACGGCGTTGAGCGGAAGAGGAGTTCACAGATTTAGACCTTGGGCGAGAAAGCCGCGGCATTCAACCAGCAGCGAGCGCAATGCGCGTCATGCAGCGCAATCCCCCGCCGCTGGTGCGGACACCCCTGATTGACTGGGTTGAGCCTGTTCATGGGAACTCAGAGGTGTTGCCCATAAGCGATGAAGCCGCGATAGCGCAGCACGAAACGTTTCAGAATCGTGGCCATGGCCTCACGGTAGAGTTCCGGCGACCACGCCGCCGGGATGCGCAGGGTCAACTCGAAGGGCCGCAACGGCAGGTCGTCGGCGACGCTGAGCGGGCCGGCGGTCGGCGTCGTGGATGGCACGGCCTCCCAGCGCACGGGAAATGGATCCACGTCTTCGGAGGAAAATAGCTCGAGGTCGGGGGTGACGTAGTAAGCCTCGTCCGCGCCGCGCAGCCGCACCGTGACCACATCCTCGCCCGGTGCCGTCTCGACATTAACGAAGCCGTGATAACCGCGCAGGCGCGCATCTTTTTCGAGCAGGTTCAGCTCGGGCGCCGGCGTGTGAGCCCAATGCTCGTCCGCCAGCCGTCGCTCCGGCGCCACGCCGGCAAGCCCCAGCAAGTCGATCACCGGAAAAAACGAGAGATTCAGGCCCTGGCCGAGATCGGGCTTGAGCGCGAGCTGCTCGACCAAGTGGAGCAGCGCGAGCGTGCTGCGCAAATCGCGGTGGTCGAAGCCCGCGAAAAACGCCAGCCGCAGCGCCTCGTTAGAGGCGTTGGGCCCGAAGTAAACGAAACGGGGCACCGGATAACTCCGTCCTTGGAAAAAGAACGGGCCGAGTGGCGAACCGAAGACATGCTGCGAACGTTGCACGAGCCCGTAGAGGGCCGAGAGCTGCTCGCCGAAAGCGGCGGGAAGCGACGAGGAAGAGGTCGAAACGGGAACGCGGGCGACCGCGGAGAACCGGGAGGAAATGTCGGAGCTCATGATGGGCATGACTTGAGGCATGGTGGGGAAACCCCGTCCCGGCGCGTGCGCCGTGTCGCCCGGTGGCAGCGTCGGGACAGGGAGGTGATTTACTTTGCCAGATAGATTTGATCGAACACGCCGCCGTCGGCGAAGTGGGTTTTCTGCGCCTTGGTCCAGCCGCCGAAATCGGCATCGATCGTCAGGAGCTGGAGCTTCGGAAACACGCCGGCGTATTTGGCCGCGACCGCGGCGTTGCGCGGGCGGTAAAAATTCTTGCCGGCGATCTCCTGGCCTTCGTCGGAGTAAAGATACTCAAGGTAGGCCTTCGCGACCGCCTCGGTGCCTTTCTTTTTCACGACTTTGTCCACCACGCTGACGGTGGGCTCGGCGAGAATGCTGAGCGACGGCACGACGATCTCAAACCGGTCCGAGCCGTGCTCGATCGCCTTGAGCGCGAGGAATGCCTCGTTTTCCCAAGTGATGAGCACGTCGCCAATTTCGCGCTCGGTAAATGTCGTCGTCGATCCGCGCGCTCCGCTGTCGAGCACCGGCACGTTCTTGAAGATCGCGCTGACGAACTGCTTCGCCTTCTCCTCATTGCCGCCCGGCTGCTTCAACGCGTAACCCCACGCCGCGAGATAATTCCAGCGAGCGCCGCCGGAGGTTTTCGGGTTTGGCGTGATGACGGCGATGCCAGGCTTCGCCAAGTCGCTCCAATCCTTGATGCCCTTCGGGTTCCCCTTGCGGACGAGGAGGACGATCGTGCTGGTGTAGGGCGCGGAGTTTTCCGGCAGGCGTTTTTGCCAGTCTGGCGGGATGAGTTTGGCCTGCGCGTTGAGAGCGTCGACATCGGCCGAGAGCGCGAGCGTGACCACATCGGCCTGAAGCCCGTCGATCACGGAACGCGCCTGCTTGCCGGAGCCGCCGTGCGACTGCTTCACGGTGAGGTCATCGCCGGTCTTCGCCTTCCAGTGGGCGGCGAAGGCCTTGTTGAAATCGACGTAGAGTTCGCGCGTCGGGTCGTAGGAGACGTTGAGGAGTTCGATGGTTTTCGCCGAGGCGAGCGCGGCGGTGAGCAGCGAGAGAAGAGCGAACGAAAGAGTTTTCAGTTTCATAACGGGTGAAGGGAAAAAAAGATTTTAGAACGCGAGTTGGAAGCGGGTGATGAAGGCTTTCTCGTCCTGCCGCAGGATTTGCGGGGTGGGAATGGCCGGCGCGGCGGCGTTGAAGCCGAACTGCGTCTGATAGTAGTCGATTTTGAAGTGGACGGCCTTGCTCAGATACCAGTTGAAGCCGAGGCCGACGGATTTGGCCTCGTTGGCGTTCGTGGCGACGGAGGCGAAGGTCGGAAACGCCGCGTCATCGACTTTCAAGTCGGCGTAGCGCCCGACTACCTCGAAGGCGCCCCACGTGCCGGCGGCGAAATCGAAATTGGTTTTCGGCACGACGCCGGCGTAGCTCGAATCTTCACCCGTGAGGACGTAGCCGGCGGCGAGCTGCCAGGCTTTGTTCTGGAGCTCGACTTTCGGCGCCGTGGCACTGGTGCGGACGTTGATCGTGGAGACAACGTATTCGCCGATCACGCCGAGCGAACCCGAGCGGTAGTCGAGCTGTGGCGACACGCGCCAGTTCCGGCCGTCGGCCACGGTGGCGGCCGAGTAGCTGAAGAATGTCTGCTGGCCATCCGTGCGATAACCCCCCGTGCGACCGGCCGCGGTCTTCTCGCGGCCGATGCTGCCGGAGACGCCGAACGACAAGCCTTGCAGCGGCGAACCAGCGGAGTTCCGAAACGGCGAGGCGATCAGGCGCGCGACGGCGTCCTTCTCGTTGTCGAAGTCGGCGTTGTTGGTGCTGCCACCATCGCCGAGGCCACCGAACACACCGACGGTGTAGTTGAGCGTGCCGTCGAGCACGTCGCCCGAGGCCTGCACGCCGAGGTCGCGGTTCGGCACGAGATTCGTGACGATTGAGCGCTCGTTGAAGAACGTCCACGAATCGGACTGAAGCAGCTCAAGGCCGACGGGAGACTTGAATTTACCGAATTTCAGCGAGAGCGATTTATTCACCGCGATACCGAAATTCGCATCGAGGATGCTCACGCTGCTGCCGCCAAATTCAGGGACGAACTGGTAGGAGAAGTTTTTCGCGAAGACGCCTTCCGTGATGATGCGGGCGCGACGGAGGACGAAGGCGTTGTTCACG
>JANYBX010000161.1 GCA_025360615.1 Opitutia bacterium | reverse complement strand
CCGAGGGGTGAATCCAGCGGCCGTGCTTCAGGAGAGCGTGCGGCGCGCCGTGGCGCAGATGGGGAAAATATCCACCGTGGCGCGCCGCGAGCGCGAGCGGATCGAGATCGCACTCGAAGCTCACGATGCGCAGCGGGCGCAGCGCATCGGCGCCGGGTGCGGCGAGGCTTTGGTCGAAGCATTGCAGCGCGGCCATGGCGTTCGAGGCGGCGCCGAGGCCGACATCCCAGATCACGAGTTCGTCGTTCACGCTGTCGCGCCGGGGCAGGCGGGCGGCTAGGCACGACTGATCGACGTAGAGTTTCTGCGCTTCCTCGCCGGGGGCGTTGACCGCGTGCATGATCTCGCCGGAGCTGATTTGGCGGATGCTCGAAAACCCCTGCGGGCCTTGGTGGATCTCGTAGTCGCCGAGGCGTGGGAGCTGGAAAACTTTGGCCTTCTTCGGCTGGACGCTGGGATTTTCCTCATCGGTGCGCACGAGCTCGACGCGCTTGCGCTCGTAGAACGCCGGGAAATCGTCGCGCAGAATGCTCGCCCGCATCTCGCGCATGAGGCGGTGATAAAATGCGATGTTGTGCGTGGCGAGAAGGTGCCAGCCGAGCATCTCATCCGACTTCACGAGGTGATGCAGATAGGCGCGCGAATGGTTTTTGCAGGTGTGGCAGTCGCACGCGGCGTCGAGCGGGGCGTCGGAGAATTTGTAGGCGGCGCGGCGGCAGTGGAGCTTGCCGTGGGAACTGAAAACGGTGCCGCGCTGTGCGAGTTGCGAGGGGATGATGCAGTCGAACATGTCCACGCCGCGATGCACGGCCTCGAGGATGTCGATCGGCGTGCCCACGCCCATGAGGTAGCGCGGGAGATTTTTTGGAAGATGGTCCGTCACCAGCCCGGTGAACTCGTAGCGTTGCGCGTGCGTTTCGCCCACAGCCAGGCCGCCAATGGCGAGACCGTCGAAGGGCAACTCGCGGAGGAACGCGGCGCTTTTTTTGCGCAGGTCGTGGTGACACGCGCCCTGCACGATGCCGAAGAGCGCTTGGGGCGAATCGCCGCGCGCGTCGAGCGAGCGCCGCGCCCAACGATGGGTCAGCTCCATCGCGGCCAGCGCCTGGTCGTGCGGCGCGGTGGAGGGGATGCATTGGTCGAGCGCCATCATGATGTCGCTGCCGATGGCCTTCTGCATCGCGATGCTGGTCTCGGGCGAAAGCAGGTGGATGTCGCCATCGACATAGCTGCGGAAACGCGCGCCTTCCTCGTTCATGGCGCGCTCGCTCGGGAGGGAAAAAATCTGGAAGCCGCCGGAGTCCGTTAGCACGGGGCCGGCCCAGTTCATGAACCGATGAATGCCGCCGATTTTTTTGAAAACCTCAGGGCCGGGACGGAGCAGGAGGTGGTAGGTGTTGGCGAGCAGGACGGTGGAGCCGGTGGCCTTGAGGCTCTCCGCCGTCTGGCCTTTCACTGTGGCCTGCGTGCCGACCGGCATGAAGACGGGAGTGTCCACCTCACCGTGAAGCGTGTGCAGTTTCGCGGCGCGCGCTTTCGAGCCGGAGGCTTCTTTGAGGACGGTGAAGGGAAGGCGGGACATGGTCGGGCGACGAGCGTAGCCGACCACTAAGGGAAAAATTTTCCGCGCAGGCGAGCGGAAGGTTCGCCGCGCATTTCGCCGGGGGGAGGGCCTTCGGCAGGACTCGGCCGCTTGGTAGCGCGGTGGAGATTACCTTTTCACCAAGTCCGACCGGGTGCCAAATGCCAGCAAGAGTGAGATGACACCGATCGCGAGGTTCGCGATGGCGCCAGCGCGGTTGAGATTGAGCACTCGCACGAGAAATTCACGCGCACTGGGCACAAACCAGAGCGCTCCCACCGTCAGCAGCAGCAGCCCGAGAAAGGTGGCGTAGTCACCGGCCCATTTTTTAACGGCAGCCCAGATCCCGCCCACTCCGAGCACGATGTGAATGATCGCATGAGTTTGATTGGTGGTGATCCGGCCGAAGAGGACAGGGCTGGAGAGTCCGCAGACGCCCGCGATCAGCAACAGCGCGCCGACCAGCAAGGCGTAGCGTCGATTGGTTCTCATGCAGGTTTATGGTGCGGTTCATTGACGAAAGGTTCCGGGTTTTCGTGTCCCGCGCCAGGCGCCTTCGAGGGGCGCAGGCGGGAACCGGGCGAAGCGATTATTTTCCCGGGCGCAGGCGCGACGCGGGCGCACTTCCGTGGTCTATCGCGTCGATGAAAATCCATATCGGCTGTTCCGGATGGTATTATTGGCGTTGGAAAAACATTTTTTACCCCGAGACGTTGCCAACTCACCGGTGGTTCAAGCACTACGCCTCGGTTTTCAAGACCGTGGAGCTGAATGCGCCGTTCTACCGCTGGCCGAAGCCGGCCACCGTGAAAGCCTGGCGAAGGAATGCGCCGCCCGCGTTTCGCTATTCGGTGAAAGTAAACGGGACCATTACGCACGAGCGTCGGATGGTGCGCACCAAACGACTAGTGCGAAAATTTTATGAGATCGCAGGGGTGCTGGGAAAGCAGATGGGGTGCTTTCTTTTTCAATTTCCGCCGAGTTACCGCTACACGCCGGCGCGCCTGAAATCGATCGTATCGCAGCTGGATGCGACCCACCGCAACGCGGTCGAATTTCGCCACAAGAGCTGGTGGAGAAAGTCCGTTTATCGCGCGTTTGAAAAAGCCGGTCTCATTTTCTGTTCGGTCAGCGGACCGCGTCTTCCGGAGGAATTGGTCAGGACGGCGGACGTGCTCTACGTTCGTTTTCACGGGCGGCCGAAATGGTATCGGCACGATTACCCGGCAGCGGAGCTGGAAGGGTGGGCGGATCGCATCCGAAGCAGCGGCGCCCGTGAGGCGTGGATTTATTTCAACAACGACCATGATGGATTCGCGATTAAGAATGCCGCGATGCTGGCGAAATACTTGCGCCGCCGGACGACTTAAAGAGTGGCTGAGACCTGACACGAAAGTGCCGCGCACCCGAGATTGCGCGGCACTTCAAAAGCCACGGCGGACGTGACGAGAAAAATCAGCGCTTCTTGCTGTTGAATTTTTCCCACGCGGCGCGGGAGGCCGGGCGAGCATCATCCCAGCTCAACGTGGGTTTGTAGGTCTGATAACGGCTGCGGATGGCCGCCTCGTTGGCCTCGAAGGAGCCGGCGTCGCCGAACTCCGAGTAGCCCTCGTAGCCGGCGCGATACGCGTGGCTGAAGTCGTCGTAGGGCCGGCCTTGGGCGTAGCCTTGGTAGGGATGTTTTTCGCGCCAGTAGGCGTCCTCGATGGTCGGGTTGACGGCTTCGGCGACGCCTTTGCCGGCGAGGCCGCCGACGACTGCGCCGACGGCTGCACCGACGGCGGTGCCGACCGGTCCGGCCACGGTGCCGACTGCCGCACCGGCGGCCGCGCCACCCGCCACGGCACCAAGGCCGGTGCCGATGGGATGAGAGCCGGGCTCACCGGTGATGGGATCGGGATTGGAGGACTTCGTTTTAATGTTTTCAGTTTTCATGTGGATTTCTAGTTGGGATTTTTCGTTGCGCCGGTGTTCACCGTAGAGGGGAAATTTCACCGCCCTGTGGCGACCGACAGGTTGCTGACTTTCCCCCCACTAGACCGACCGAGGTGGGAGGCGTTCCGGTTTCGCGAAAAAACGTGCTTGTTGTTATCGTTTGTCTTCCCGCCGCGCGATCCGGGGAATGTTACGGCCCCAGAAGTTTTTTCCGGCTCTTCTGGTCTTGGATGACGATGCTGATCACGAGCCAGAAACCGCCGCCGGCGGCGGCCATGAAGCAAAGCATCGCCAAGCCGGGATAGCCGAAAATCTGAAACGCCGTTTCGATTCGCATGAGCAGGGCCGCGCCCATGATCAAGGCGGCGAGAATGAGACCGGAGGTGATGCGGTTCGCGATTTTCTGCATCGCATCGACGACCATCTTCGCGTCGACCGATTTCACTTTCACCTCCAGCTCCGAGTTGGTGACGGTGTCCATGATGCGGTTTAACCGGCCGGGCAGGTGAGTCGTGAAATCCTTCATCTCAAGGAGCGTGGAAAATATGCTGCCTTGGCTGAGATTGCGGCGCATGCGCTGCGCCATGATTTCGCCGACATGGCGCCGCACCGAGGCGTTGGGATCGAACTCGGGATCGAGGACGCGACCGACTTCGTCGAGTTGCAGCAGGGTTTTGCCGAGGAGAGTGAGCTCGCTGGGAACGAAGAGGCCGTTGTCGCGGGCGTGCCGGCTCACGTCCATCAGCGACTGGCCAAGATTGAGGTGTTTCAGTCCTTGATCGCGATGGATGGCGACGAGCTGGGTGATCTGGCGGCGAAACTCTGGCGCGTTAAATCCCTCCCGTTTTTCGCTCATGGTGATGACGACCTCGGCGGCATCCTCACCGCGGCCCTCGCTCACCGCCAAGAGCACCTTGAGGAGATGCTCCTGCATGACGGGCGCGGTGTGTCCGACCATGCCGAGATCGAGCAGCGCGATGCGCCCATCATCGGTGATGAATACATTGCCGGGGTGGGGGTCGGCGTGGAAAATTCCATCGACGAGCACCTGTTTCAAATACGCCTTGAAAACACTTTCGGCTAACGGGCCGCCCTTCACGTCGAGGCGGTGGAGCGGGCTCAGCGACGTCACCTTGTGACCTTGCACGTGGTCCATTGTGAGGACGCTGCGTGTGCTGTAGTCAGGGACGGGCTGGGGAACTTGGATGAGTTCAAACTCCTTCAGGTTTTTCCCGACGGTAATGAGGTTCTGCGCTTCGCGCTCGTAATCGAGTTCCTGCTGGATCGTGAGGCGAAATTCCTCGAGGACGGTCGCGAAGCGATAGCGCGTCCCGGCTTCCGTGTGAGCATCGAGGAAGGTGGCGATCTCGGTGAGCACTTCGAAATCCTCGGCGATCTGGCGGCGGATGTCGGGCCGCTGCACTTTCACGACGACGGCGCGTCCATCTCGCAGGGTCGCGGAGTGAACCTGGCCGAGCGATGCGGCGGCAATGGGCTGTTCATCGAAGCGCGAAAACGCCTTCGAGATCCGCACGCCGAGTTCCGTCATGACGATCTGTTCGACGTCGGCGTAGGGGAAGGGCTTCACGTTGTCCTGCAGGCGAGCGAGGGCTTTCAAGTAGGCATCGGGCAGAAGATCGGGGCGACCGGCGAGGACCTGGCCCAGCTTGATATAAGTGGGGCCCATCGCCTCGAGGTCATCGGCGAGCTGTTCGGGTTTGGTCGCGGGATCGCCCGGCGCAGCGGGATCGGCGGGGGTGAACTCTTTCTCGATATCCATCTTCTGGACGAGGTCCGAGCGGCCGTATTTCCAGAGCAAGGTGGCGATTTCCTTATAGCGTTTCAGATGAGTGCCCGAGAATTTCATGGGAAGCAGGGAGTCGAAGTGGGAGGTGAATGCTGGAATTCACTCTGACCCGCGCGTGGGCCGGCGGTTTCACGGTCGCCCGTGGCAGCCGCTGATTGGAACGACCCGAACGGCGGGAACAACCGCGGCGGACGGGGTTCTGGATTCGTGCGCCTCGTCGATTTTATTTGTCGCCCTCGCGCCCTCCATGTTCACCGCCGTCAAAGATGCCATGTCCAGCAAGGCCGCCCAATCCTTCGTGAACGCGCGGTTTGAGCGCTACGGAAAAGTGCTGGAGCTGAAAATCGATTCCAAACGGAAAACTGTAGCGGTCGTTTGCCTCCTCCATGGCGAGCCGGAGCCGATCACGCTGAGTGTGGGGAAATATATCATCGAAGAGGTGGGCGGCAAAAAATACATCTGGGCGGCCG
>JANYBX010000359.1 GCA_025360615.1 Opitutia bacterium | reverse complement strand
CGGCGACGGCTCACGCTCCCCTCCTCCACGAGCGGGCGACGCGTGTTTGTCGAATTCGATGGCGTGATGGAAAACAGTGACGTCTGGATCAACGGCACCCACCTCGGCCACCGGCCCAACGGCTACGTGAGCTTTCGCCACGAGCTGACCGCGCACCTGAATTTCGGCGAAGGCGCCGCCCACGTGCTCGCCGTCCGCGCCGACACCTCCGCGCAGCCTGCCTCCCGCTGGTATACGGGCGCCGGCATCTATCGCCACGTGCGGCTGATCGTCACCGACCCCGTGCATCTCGACACAGGGGCGACCTTCGTCTCGACGCCAAAAATTTCCCCCGAGTCCGCCGTCGTGCGCGTGCAAAGCCGCGTGCTTAACCAGTCCGATGCCGCCCGTTCCGTCGCATTGCATATCGCGCTCGGCGATCCCGCCGGCCAGATCGTCGCGACCGCCGAAACTTCCCCGCAACTGATCGCCGCGAATCAATCGCACGATTTCAGCCACGACGTTCCGCTCGCCCACCCGCAGCTCTGGAATCCCGGCTCGCCGCAGCTCTACCGCGCCACCGTGCAGGTGCGCTCCGGCCAAACCGCGCTCGACGACGAGACCGTGACATTCGGCATTCGCGACGCCCGCTTCGAGGCCGCCACCGGATTCTGGCTCAACGGAAAAAATTTCAAGCTCAAGGGCGCCTGCGTCCACCACGACGGAGGCGCGTTTGGCGCTGCGGTGCCACTCAGCATCTGGGAACGACGGCTCGATGCGTTGCGGACGCTCGGCGTAAACGCGATTCGTACCGCGCACAATCCACCCGCGCCCGAGTTTCTCGATCTCTGCGACCGGATGGGTTTCCTCGTGATGGACGAACTCTTCGACTGCTGGACCGTCGCGAAAAATCCCCACGATTATCACCGCCACTTTCGCAAATGGTCGCAGCGCGACGTCCGCGATACCGTTCGCCGCGATCGCAATCATCCGAGCATCATCCTCTACAGCGCCGGCAATGAAATCCACGACACGCCGCAGGAAAAACTCGCCTATGAAATTCTTTCCGGCCTCGTCGCTGCGTTTCACGAGGAAGATCCCACGCGCCCCGTGACACAGGCGCTGTTTCGGCCCAACGTGAGCCACGACTATGACAACGGCCTCGCCGATCTGCTCGACGTGATCGGGACGAACTATCGCGACATCGAGCTGGTCGCCGCGCATCGGGCCAAACCGACCAGGAAAATTTTCGGCAGCGAGCAAGCGCATGATCGGCGCGTGTGGCTGCGCTGTCGGGACCACGCGCCACACGCCGGCCAGTTTCTCTGGTGCGGCATCGACTACCTCGGCGAATCGCGCGAGTGGCCCAACGTCGCCGCCGCCTCCGGCCTGCTCGACAAAACCGGCGCCGTGAAAACGATGGCCTGCGAGCGTGCAGCGCTGTGGTGCGAATGCCCCGTGCTTCGCATCCTCCGTCGCACCGGCCACTGGGAATTCGGCCCGACCGATCCGGGCTTCACGCCCCTCGACCGGAAGCAAGTGCTCTTCGCCGACTGGACGCCGGGCAACACCTCCGCTCACGAGGAAACCGTCGAAGCCTACAGCAATTGCGACGAGGTTGAGTTGTTCCTCAACGACCGGTCGCTCGGCGCGCAATCGCGATCCGCCGACGAAGCGCCGCGCCGCTGGGCCGTCGCCTACGAGCCGGGCGTCCTGCGCGCCATCGCGCGCCACGCGGGAGAGATTGTCGCCCGCGACGAACTGCGCACCGCCGGCACACCGGCGCTCATCGCGTTAACGGCGCAGCGCACCCGGTTGTCCCCGGAATGGGACGATGTGATCGCGGTGACCGCGACCGTCGTCGATGGGCGCGGCATCCGCGTGCCCGACGCCGCGCCGAAAATCACTTTTGCGATCCGTGGCCCGGGCCTCGTCGCCGCCGTGGACAGCGAGGACATCTCCAGCCACGAGCCGTTTCAGACGAATGTCCGCCGCGCCTATCATGGCCAGTGCGTGGCCTTCGTGCGCGCCACCGCGGTGGCCGGAGTGATTGAAGTGCGCGCCAGCGCGGCGGGTCTGGCGGATGGAGCGCTGGAGTTGGGAGCGCGACCGCCCTCCCAGAGTTGAACAAAAAAAAGCGCCGGTCCTCACGGATCGGCGCTTTGAAAAGCTAAACTCGCACCCGCTTAGTAGCGGTAATGCTCCGGCTTATATGGGCCTTCGACGGGCACGCCGAGATACTCGGCCTGGTCCTTCGTGAGGACGGTGAGCTTCACGCCGATCTTCTCGAGGTGGAGGCGCGCGACTTCCTCGTCGAGCTTTTTCGGCAGGAGATAGACGCCGACCTTGTACGTCTCGCGATTCGCCCAGAGGTCAAGCTGCGCAAGGATCTGG
>JANYBX010000064.1 GCA_025360615.1 Opitutia bacterium | reverse complement strand
CATCGTCCGCGCGCTCAAGGCCACCCCGCTTCACCTCGTCGCCGAGAGCCGCACCGAGGAACTATTCGTCCGCCTCGGCGCGATGGATGTCCGCACGTTCTGGAAAATCTCCGAGCGCGAAAACATCCCCCCCGGCCAGTCGCTCATCATCGTTGGCGACCGCCGCGACATTCAGGAACGCGCCATCGCCCTCGGCGTCCGCGTCATCATCATCTCCGGCGGCCTGCCCGTGGATGACGATATCCTCGTCCAGGCGAAGGCCGCCGGCGTCAGCATCATCATCAGCCCGTGGGATTCGGCCACCACGGCATGGGGCGTGCGCACCGCCTCGACGATCTCCCGCGTGGTCGAAAAAGAATTCACCTCGTTTCACCCCGACACGCGTATCGCCGAAGTCCGCCGCAAAATGATGAGCTTCACTGCGCCCGCCGCGATGGTCATCGACGACGACGGCGTCCTCGTCGGCGTCCTCTCGAAGAGCGACATCCTGAAGCCCGTGCAAACCCGCCTCGTCCTCGTCGATCACAACGAGATGACCCAGGCCGTCACCGGTGCCGAGGAAGTCACCATCACCGAGATCATCGACCACCACCGCCTCGGCTCGCTCAACACCGCCCAGCCGATCCTCTTCATCAACGAGCCCGTCGGCTCCACCTGCACCATCGTCGCCGATCTATTCCGCCGCGAAGGCCTCCAGCCTTCCCCCTCCATTGCCGGCATCATGATGTCCGGGCTCATCTCCGACACCCTCCACCTCAACGGCCCCACCACCACGCGCAAGGATGCCATCCTCCTCGCCTGGCTCGCCGAGATCGCCGGAGTAAACTCCAAGACCCTCGCCGACGAAATCTTCAACTCCGGCTCCGTCATCCTCGCCAATCCCCCGGAGAAAATCGTCCGCTCCGATTTCAAAATCTACGAGGAGGAAGGTCTCCGCTTCGCCGTCTCGCAGGTGGAGGAACTCGGCTTCGGCAACTTCTGGCAACACGCCAAGTCCATCGCCACCGCGCTCGAAGATTTGCGCGACGAGGAGAAACTCGCCTTCGCCGCGCTGCTCGTCACCGACATCAACACGCAAAACTCCCTCCTGCTGGTGAAAGGCGAACCCGGCATCATCGAGCGCATCACCTATGCGCACGTGGAGCAGGACGAGATTTTCGATCTCCCCGGCATCGTGAGCCGCAAAAAGCAGCTCATCCCCTACCTCGCGAGCCTGCTGAAGGAAATGGCCAACGAAGGGGCCCTCCCCTCGGGCCGCTCCGCCACGCCATTCCGCAAGGGAAAATAGTGCTCCGCGGCGGTGGCAAGTGGCATGGGCGTCCCGCCCATGTTCAGGGGAAGATGGGCAAGAGGCCCCTGCCTCCGTCCCCTCCCCTTTCGCCGAGACGCGTCCGCGCCGCGCCGTGCGCCCCGCCCCCGCCTTGTATCGCCCCGCGCCCAGCTTACTCCTCCTCGTTCCCGTTCTCCCACTCCAACTCGTTCTCGTTCCTTACTTCCATTCGTTCATCGAGCGGCCCGCGCGGGTTTTGATTCAAACCGCGCCCAACCCCGCCCGTCATGACGTGGTTTTCGTCCATCCTGCCCGCGACCTCCAGCGCCCTGCCCGCCTCTTCGCATGACCCGCATCAATCCTGGCCGAAGCTGCGTTGATCTCGGCATCACCCGCACGCATCTCTGAGCGTCCGGCACGCATCTTCACCCGTCCGGCACGCATCTTCGGGCAAAAAAATTCCGCCTTCACCAAAAATTCCGAAGGCTTCTCGGGATAAAATGTCGCCTTTATCCCTCCCCCGCTGTCCAGAATCCAAAGATCAAAGCCCGCCCCCGGCTGCGCCTCGGCTTCCGCACCCCCAACGAAATCTACTACGGCCGCACCATCGAGCGCCGGCCTTCGGTCGCTCCCTGCGGCAAGCTTTTGCGCTCCTGTCCTCGAGAGCGCCCCAAGGCCTTCCCTTCCGCAGCCGTCACTACTTCAAGCGCCGCGACCGTTTCACTGTCGCACTTCAAACCTGAAACTAATCATACCCATGATAATGACTCCGGGCTCTTCCTTCGCGCTTGATCCTTGAGCCTGCGAACCGTGCGCATCTTTCGCTCGGCTTTCTTTGTGAGCCGGTGAGCAACCGACCGCAACTGCTAGCGCGCCTGCGGAAAGCGCGGCATACCCAAGCTGACGAAACTTCCTTAGTTCCGAATGCTCTACTGGCACCTCGGCAGAGATTCGCTCGCCCGACAAACGCATGTAGTACACCACGCAAAGCTCTCCCGGGCGCGCCTGCGCCAAAAGCGTCGCTCGGGCTGCCTCAGTAAGCGCGGAAAGATTTACAACGGTACGCGCACACTTCGCGCAGAATCTTCCGGCTTCATCCCCGCGCATGTCAGACCACGGAACGGGGCACACAAAAGATAGTTTTGGGAATGTGGACATTCTAGCAAAACGCGGGAGGCATGCTTTTCTTAGGTCTTCTGCCGAACGTTTAAGATGAGCCACGGCCGCTCGGGGCCGTTGGCTCTAGCGCCTAGTTCGGCTCTTCTTTTTGTGCGAGGACGTCTTCAGCGATAATAAGAAGAAGCCTGTCTCTCGGGCTAATCCAGAGCTGCCGGATAGCGGCCAAGATCGCAGTGAGAGCGACGGCTAGGTTCAGAGTGCCGTCAACTAAGAGGAAGTGCTTGCCCCCGATCTGTTCGGAGACGCCATCGCGATGCACACGCCAGAGCGCAAGAGCGGCAACCGCGAAAAATAAAATCACACTGACCACGCTCCTGCGCGTCCGCTTGCGAAGCGCAACCAGCGCCTCCTGACGTAATCGCCAGTTCTTCTCGGCATCCAACGCTTCCTTCGTAGTAATGATCATCTTCTTTGCCGAACGTTAGAGGTGAGCCACGAGCGGGCGAGCGTGAAGCTGGCGCTTGGAAGAACGGCAGCGTGTCGAGCACACTGGGCTCATGAGAAAAACAGCCCCGGTCCCGCTCGTTGGCTCTGACGACTTCCATGAGAAGGCGTGTCGAGAGGATAGTTTGAAAAGGTTCACCTTTTTCTAAAGCGGATTGGGGCTTGGGGGGCGCGGCGTTCCCCGAGGCGGTGCAGGCTTCCATACGCACTCTGGTGGCGGCGTCAACGGCCGCGCGGTGCAGGGAGGAATCCCAGGTGCTTCTCCGCGCCAGCGGCGAGGGAGGCGAGCAATCTCGCCCGAGGCATCGAGGACGCACGCGTGGTGGTGATGATCCCCGACGGAGCGCAGCGCAGCGCGAGGTGAGTGGATGCACGTGCCACGGCCATCGAACCGGGCAAATCCAGTCCAACGGTCAGTTTTCCACCGTGGCATTTTTTGTCTTCATCAGGCGCGGTCGAGATAATCGGCCCGCACTCGCGAGCCACTCCCTCTGCGCCTTTTCATTCCTACTGGTTAGCCTCTTTTTTCATTGCTTGAGCCTCAACTCGTGAGTGCCGCTCTTCGAGTAAATCGTCACGGACGCTTCCATGTCGCACGTGTAGTAGTCTGAGCCTTCGGGCGCTCGCTCGAGGGACAACCTTTCGAGAGTCTTGGCGTCGTGCTCGCGAAAAAACCAGCGGTTGAGGTTCGATTCCGTCAGCAAGATGCGACCATTCTTATCCTTCTTTTCCTTGGTAATGTCGATGATCCATGCGCTCAAATAGGGAGGCTTTTCGCTCTGGTCTGTGAACCAGCCGCAACTATTCGAGACAACAAACACGCTGTCACTCAGCTTGTGAACGGTGGTGTAGGAAAGAGCGTGCTTGGTGCCAGCAATTGAGCGATAAACCGCTGCAACGGGAAGCGCCGGCGTAAGCGCGACCATTCCAACTCCCATGGCGGCACCCGTGACGTCTTGCGTCGAGCATGAGGTCGTCAGCAGGCCAACGACTATGGCGGCGATTGCGATGGTTCTCATTTTTTGTCCAACCGTGTTATTCGCCCAAACTGGATTTCGAGGGCACGACGGGGGAGGAGAACGATAAAAACCTTGCCGGCAACTTCTGATATTTTCGGGTTTGGTGTGTCCACGTCGCCGGTTCGGGTTTTTCTAACCAAACGAGCGGGATGGCGCACGTTTCCACCCCCACCCGGTAGTCAACCGGCAGCAGGCAGTCGCATTCCCGGATTGGAAGCGGGCGTGGTGGCGGCGGGCGAAGGCGCAGGCGGAGCTCGCCCCTCCTCAGATGTGGATCGCCTCGCCCATCGTGGCCGCCGCTGCTTCCATCAGCGCCTCGCTCAGCGTCGGATGCGCGTGGATCGAGCTGTGCACCTCGGCGACCGAGGCCTCCATGTTCATCGCGAGCACGTATTCCGCGATCAACTCCGGCGCCTCGTTGCCGAGAATGTGCACGCCGTAGATCTCGCCGGTCTTCGCATCGCTGATGACTTTCACGAAACCCTCGGAGTCCCCCGAGGCGACCGCCTTGCCCGAAGCCGTAAACGGAAATTTGCCCACGTTGTAACTCAGGCTTTTTTCCTTCGCCGCCTTTTCCGTCAAGCCCGTGCTGGCGATCTGGGGCTGACAATAAGTCGCACCGGGAAAAATCCGCACCCGCCCCGCATGGTGGTGGCCAAACATCCCGTTCACCGCGTTGACGGCTTCAAACGTCGCCACGTGCGCGAGCCAAGGCGGACCGATGATGTCGCCGGCGCCGTAGATCCCCTTCGTGCTCGTCTCGTAATTGTCGTTCACCTTGAGGTAACCGCGCTCGAGTTCGAGTTTCACCTGGGGCGACAGCGTGCCTTCGAGATTCGGCGACACGCCGATCGCGATAAGCAACGTTTCGGCTTCGATCTCGGTCGAGTTGCTCTCGCCATTCTTCACGAGCGACAACTCCACCTTGTCTTTCTGCACGCGCACCTTTTCCACCTTGGTGTTCACATGCACCGTGATGCCCTGTTTTTCGAACGAGCGCTGCAGCGCCTTCGCCACGTCCTCATCCTCGACGGGCACGACCTGCGGCAGCATTTCGACCAGCGTCACCTTCGAACCGAAGGCGTTGAAAAAATAAGCGAACTCCACGCCGATCGCGCCCGCCCCGATGATCACGATGGATTTCGGCGGATTCTTGCGCGGCTCGAGCGCCTCGCGCGAGGTCATCACCCGCTGGCCGTCGACCGAGATATCCGGCAGCCGGCGCGGTTTGCAGCCGGTCGCGAGCAGCACGTTCTTCGTCTTGAAAAACTTTCCTTTGTGCTCGCCCTCGGTGATTTCGACCATACCCGCGACCGTCACTTGGGCCCGGCCCACGAAGTAATCGACCTTGTTCTTGTGGAAAAGAAATTCCACGCCCTTCGCCATCGTGCCAGCGACGTTGCGCGAACGATCCATCACCTTCGCAAAATCGAAGCTCACGTCCTTGACCGTGATGCCGAACGTCTCCGCCTTCTGCAGCGAACGGTAAAACTCCGCGCTCTTCAGCAGCGCCTTCGTCGGGATACAGCCCCAGTTCAGGCACGTGCCGCCGGCGCGCTCGAGTTCGATGCACGCCACTTTTTTTCCAAGCTGTCCGGCGCGAATCGCGCCTGCATAGCCCGCCGGGCCGCCGCCAATGACGATGAGATCGTAGTCTGTGTTTTCTGCCATGTTCCCACGGTCGCGCCCGCGCCAAAACCGTCAAACGGAAATTTGCCCGCGCTCATGAAGGTAGGGCGCGTGATCCTTTACGCGCCGGTTGCGCTCGCTTTCCCCGTGAGCTGAGTCGCAGCGGCGGGTTAAGGATAACCCGCCCTACCCCCGACCGCTTTCAACCTCTGCTCAAATATCAATCACGTCATCCCGCTTCGCCGGGGATTTTCCCGCGGGCGGCTGCGGTCCGCGTGGCCCGCGCGTAAATCCGCTCAGCAACAGGTTGGTCACGCTGATCACCAGCGCCCCGCCCACCGCCGACCAAAAACTCGCGACGTGAAATCCCTCGACCAGCCGCGCCACCAGCAGAAACAACAAGGCATTGATTACGACGATGCCCAACCCCAGCGTCACGATAATGAACGGCAGCGTGAACAGCACCAGCAACGGCTTCAAAACCGCGTTGAACAAACTCAGCAGCGCCACGACCGCGACGAGTGTCACGCCATCATCGCAGCGGATGCCGATCCCCAGTTTGGTTGCCAGGGTTACGCCCAGCGCCAGCACCAGCCAGCGCACGAGGAGTTGAGAAAGTTTCGAGTTCATCGAATGCCGTCATCCTCCGTGAGCCCGGTTGCCCCGCAATGAAAATTCTCCTCGTGCAGGATCGCCTCCGCAGCGGCGGCACCGAGCGCCAGTCCATCCTGCTCACCCGCGCCTTTCGCGCTGCCGGCCACGAGGCCACGCTCCTCACCTTCCGCCCCGGCGGCGCGCTCGCTCCCACCGCCGCCGCTCTCGCGCCGCGTGCGCTTCAGTCCTTCGACTGCCACCTCGATTGGTTCGCGCCGAATCTCCTCAACACCGTCCGCCGCCTCGCCCCCAACCTCATTCTCTGCATGGGCCGCATGGCTAACTGCTACGCCGGATCGCTCCAGCGCGCCTGCCCCGCCGCCGCTGTCATCGCCACCATGCGCACCGGAAAAAAACTCCCGTGGCTCTTCCGCCGCTCGCTCCGCCGCGTTCGCCACATCGTCTCCAACAGCCATGACGCCCGTGACACCCTCGTCTCCGCCCACGGCATCGCCCCCGGAAAAATCACCGTCATCCACAACTCCCTCGTTTTCCCCGCCCTCACCGATGTCGATGGAGACGGGGCGCCCTCACCCCGAGTTTCCGCCCTCCGCACCGCCCACCACGCCACCCCCGCCACCACCATCCTGCTCAACGTCGCGATGTTTCGCCCGGAGAAAAACCAACGCGAGCTCATCACCCTCGCCGCCGCGCTCCCCGGCGAACTCGACTGGCAACTCTGGCTCGCCGGCGAAGGCCCCGCCCGCACCGCCTGCGAACGCCTCACCGCCGAGCTGAAACTCACCTCCCGCGTCCGCTTCCTCGGTTTCCACCGCGACCCCACCCCGCTCTACGCCGCCGCCGACATCGCCGTCCACGCCTCCACGAGCGAATCGCTCTCCAATTTCCTCATCGAGGCCCAAGCCCACGGCCTCCCGGCGGTCGCCTACGCCGCGCAAGGCATCGCCGAATGTTTTCTCCCCGCCCGCACCGGCTGGGCGATTCCGCCCGGCGATCGCACCGCGTTTCTGACCGCGCTCATGCCGCTCTTCGTCGCTTCCCCCAGCGAGCGCGCCGCCCGCGCCACGGCCGCCCGCACCTACGCCCGCGCCACCTTCGACCCCACCCGCCAAGTCACCGCCTACCTCGATCTCTTCACGAAACTTACTCCGCCGGCCTCCTGATTTTTTTCGCGTCCTCCCGCGCCTTTCACGGGCAAATTCTATTCATGACTAACCTCCAGCGCACCGACTCCATCGAGCGCCACCTCCGCGAAAATAAATACGCGGACCTGCACACCCTCGCCACGCGTTTCGGCGGCTCGCTCTCCACCGTGCGCCGCGCGCTTGATCTCCTTGAGACCCGCGGCGTCGTCCGCCGCCACCACGGTGGCGCCTCCCTCGTCGAGACCGACGCCTTCGCCCAGGAATACGATTTTATCGCGCGCAACCAGCGCCACCCCGAGGAGAAATTCGCCATCGCCCGCCTCGTCGCCGACCAAGTCCAGCCCGGCATGACCGTCATTCTCGACGGCGGCAGCACCACCTACGCCGTCGCCCGCCTCCTCGCC
>JANYBX010000029.1 GCA_025360615.1 Opitutia bacterium | reverse complement strand
AGAAGCAATGGGCGGTGTGCAAAGATTTCGGCGCGAGCATCGGTTTTCACTCCGGCTCCGGAAAATCCGCCGAGACCTATCAAGTCATGGGCCAGGTCACCGGCAGCCGTCTGGAGATCAAGACGAGCGGGCGCTACACCTACGAAATGGGCCGCGCGCTCTTCGCCTCGAAAAACGCCGCCGACCAAGCGCTCTGGCGCGACTGGTATAAATTCACCCTCGAGCTCGCGCTGCTCGGCGCCTACAGCGCCGACGCCACCGAGCAGAAGATGGCGCGCGTCTTCATCACCGACGCGCTCGCGAAATCCGGCCGCGGCATCGAGGTCTTCGCCAGCCCGACCGTCACGCGGGCCGCGCTCGAGTCGCTCACGCCGAGCCCCGAGCACATGTTCTGGTTTGAGTATAATTTTCTCCACGTGCTCGCCGCGGGCGGCCGCGCCGAGAAAGCCGCGCTCGGCGACCACACGCCCGCAGGTTACCAGCAACGCGCGCGTTTCTACACGATCAGCGACGAAGGCCGGCTCAACTTCGCGAAAAACATCGCGACCTACATCGTCTTCCTCGCGCAGAACACCGGTCTCGCCTCCGCCGCCACCTGCGCCGCGGCCGACGCGAAAATCGCCCGCTACATCACGCTCGCCGCGATGCTGAGCGATATCGCCGCCTGATTCGGCCCATCCCGTTTTTCAAAACCAGCCATGGCTTCCTTCATCCACGACGATTTCCTCCTCGGCACGACACAGGCGCGCGAACTCTACCACACGTTCGCGAAGAATGAGCCGATCTTCGACTACCACTGCCATTTGCCGCACGCGCAAATCGCCGCCAACCACCAGTTCGGCGACCTGCAGGAAATCTGGCTCGCGGGCGACCACTACAAGTGGCGCGCCATGCGCACCAACGGCGTGCAGGAACGTTTCTGCACGGGCGACGCCGCCCCGCGCGACAAGTTCCAAGCCTGGGCTGAGACCGTGCCGCACACGCTGCGTAATCCGCTCTACCACTGGACGCATCTTGAGCTGAAGCGCACCTTCGGCATCGACACGCTGCTCGACGGAAAATCCGCCGAGGCGATCTGGAAAGAAGGTAACGCCGCGCTCGCCAAGCTCCGCGTTCACGACCTGCTCACAAACTCCCAAGTCGCCGTCGTCTGCACGACCGACGATCCCGCCGACACATTGGACATCCACGCGAAGATCCGCGCCAGCGGCCTGAAGACCCGCGTCTATCCCACCTTCCGCCCCGACAAGGCGCTCGCCGTCGGCGATCCTGCCGCGTTCAACGCCTACCTTGATAAACTCGGCGGCGCGGCCGGCGGGGCATTTGCCGCGAACGGCCTGCGCACCTTCGACGATTTGCTCGGCGCCCTGAAAAAACGTCACGACGATTTTCACGCCGCCGGCGGCCGTCTCTCCGACCACGGTCTCGAGAGCGCTCTCTCCGAACCCTGCACGCACGCGCAGGCGACGGCGGTATTCGATGCCGCTCGCGCCGGCCGCACGCCGAGTGCCGAGGACCAGTTGCGCTACGGCTCGTATCTCATGCTCGAGTTTGGCCGCTGGGATGCCGCGCGTGGCTGGACGAAGCAGCTCCACCTCGGAGCGATCCGCAATAACAGCAGCCGCCTCCTTCGCACGCTCGGGCCGGACACGGGGCTCGATTCCATCGGCGATTTTCCGCAGGCCCGCGCGCTCTCGCGCTACCTCGACACGCTCGACGCGACGAACCAGCTTCCTCGCACCGTCATCTACAACGTGAACCCGCGCGACAATTACGTCTTCGGCACGATGATCGGAAATTTTCAGGACGGCTCCATCGCCGGCAAACTCCAGTTTGGCAGCGGCTGGTGGTTCCTCGACCAGAAGGAAGGCATGGAGTGGCAGATGAACGCGCTCTCGAATCTCGGCCTGCTCTCGCGTTTCGTCGGCATGCTGACCGACTCGCGCAGTTTCGTGAGCTACCCGCGCCACGAATATTTCCGGCGCACGCTGTGTGGCCTGCTCGGCAACGACATGGCGCGCGGCGAAATCCCCGGCGACTTCAAGCTCGTCGGCGCGATGGTCCGCAACATCTGCTTCGGGAACGCCCGCGACTACTTCGGTCTCGA
>JANYBX010000529.1 GCA_025360615.1 Opitutia bacterium | reverse complement strand
GGCTCGGCAGGTTGAAGCCCCACTTGCTGACCACGCCGCCCAAGGCGAGCAGGGCGGCGGCTCCGATCACGTATTTGAAGACGGGCAGCTTGCGCGTGGCGATTTTGATGAGGTCGTCCGGGGAAGGCATGGGGAAATGGCACTCGCGGCGCGCACAGAGAAAGCCGGCGGCCCCGTCGTGAGCAAGCCCGGGCGCGGGGGGACTGAAAGTTGCCGGGCCGTCCATCAGGCCGCGCCGACCAAGGTGCGCAGCCGCAACGGCAGAAGCGCCACCAATAAGCAGCTCAGTAATAGGAGTGCGGTAAAGCCGGTGAACAAAGTGAACGTGAGCTGGTTTTCGGTATAACGGTCGTTGTCGAGTGAACTGACCAGCGAGACGGTGAGGCAGATGAAAATATTATAGCCAAATAGCGCGGTGGAAATCACGGCGAGCCGGCGCAGTGCAAGAAAACGAACGGCGCGCGTCCACATGCAGGCGAGCGTGAGCCCGGCCAAATTTAAGACGGTCGCTGCCAGCAGCGGCCGGTAGGCCATGCAAAAAACCACAATGGTGCGCTGAAGATCGGGGAGGTTCCACGGTTGCTCCGGGCGTGGAGAGGGTTCGAGCAGCTTTTCATAGGCTGCGCCGGCGGGGTAGCTCAGTATCACGACGTAGGGCTGGGTGAGGCTCTCCCGGCTGTAATTGAGCTTACCGGCAAGATCCAGCTGCTCTGGAACAGTGGAGAGCAGCTTGGATTCCGGGCCGAGGACGAGTTGGAGGTTGCGGCCTACTTTGGCGAGATAGAGCTGCGGATTAGCCAGCGCACCGTGGAGAAAGTAGTGCAAAAAAAAATCGGCAATCAGATGCGGATCGTTGCGATAAAATTTTCTCACGGCGACGCAGACCGAGTCGGGATGATAGATCAGCCGGTCGGCGTCGTAGGTGAGCGTGCCCTGAGACTGGCCGGAGCGTGTGTTGCGGTCGAGTTCCTCATGGATGAGCTGCGAGCACAGGCGCAGGAGAGCGGCGGGGTAGCGGGCTTGCTCCGGTTTCGCGAGATCCCCGTCGAGCTCACGGACGACCACGTCGGCGTGGAAAGCGAAGAGCGTCATCGCGCCAAAGATTTTCTCCGTCGGATCTTTGCTAGTGTAGACGGCGCTTTGCGCACCGGCGAGAAGCGCGAGCGTGATGGGCAGCGAGGCCGGGACGGCGAGGCGCCGCCACCAGGCGGTGCGAGCCCACAGCGCGCGCACGGTCACGGGAAGGCAGCAGGCCACGGTGGCGAAGCCAAAGATCGGGTGTAGGGTGTAGAAAATCCCGTGGCCCGCGCACAGCATCGAGGCGCTCCACGTGAAGGCTGGTGCCGTGGCGGTTTGGGTGAAGGCGCGCGCGGTCAGCCAGATCAGCACAGCCGAGGCGAAGGGAAAGAGTGACTCCGGCCGAAGGCTGTGTTCGTAGGCGAGAACGGTGTTGTTGAGCAGCAGCCAGCTGAGCGCCGTGAGACCCAGAGCATAGTGAAGGATGGCGTAAAGCCGCCCGGTCGGCAGCGAAGCGCGCAGGTTTTCCCACGCCGACCAAAGGATGACGCCGGCGACCAGTCCGAGGAAGTGTTGGACGAGGGCGATCGCTGCAAAGCTCTGAAACATACCCAGCACGGCGCAGACAAACGAGGGATAGAGGAAAGCGCGCCCGTAAGTCTGCGGAAATCCGCGGCCCAGAAAATGGTCAATGGAGGGCGCGATGTAGCCCCAAGTGTCCGAGTCGGCAAACGGCGCCGATGGCAAATTGAGGCGCAGGACGGCTGCATACGCCATGATCGCGAGGACCGGGAGCAGTCGGAGGCGCATGACTGATTTTGCGACGCTCAGGGCGCGTGGGTGATGCCCTACGCCATGTGGGGGCCCCGGCTGTGGGGCGTCTTCATTGATCGTCATGCAACAATTGCATCTGGCTGGGGGTTCGTGTGCAGGCAAAGTTTAATTCAGGGAATATGATTGGAGAACGGAAAGAGGGGAGCTGCCGCCGAACTGTGAAAAACTTGGCCACAGGGAATGGCAATTGGCTTCGCGGCGGCGCTCAGCGTGAGGCTCAGGCTGGCGGCTGGCGGGCTGTGGCTGTTTCTCAGGGACAACACCGATTTTTTTGGAGTGGGTTGTGGGGCGGGTGACGAAAATGTTCGGGCTTTGACTCGGCCCGGCGCGGTGCGTTGGACTGCGCGGCTATGTTGAAAAATCCGGCGGGCGACCTGGGCGTGTTGTTCGATTGGGACGGCGTCATCATCGACTCTTCGCGCCAGCACGAGGAGAGCTGGGAGCGGCTGGCGGTCGAGGAGAAGAGCGCGTTGCCGGCGGATCATTTCAAAGTCGGGTTCGGAAAAAAGAACGAGTGGATCATCCCGAACCTGCTGCGCTGGACGGAAGACGCGGCGGAAGTGCGGCGGCTCTCGCTGCGGAAGGAGGCGCTTTATCGGGAGATCATCATCCAGCGCGGGCTGGAGGCGCTGCCGGGCGTGCATGTTTTTTTGGAGCGATTGCGCGAGGGCGGAGTGCCGACGTGCATCGGCTCCTCGACGCATCGGGAGAACATCACGGCGATTTTGGGCGTGCTGAAATTCGAGGGGTTGTTCGGCGACATGGTGACGTCGGAGGACGTGACTCACGGCAAGCCGCATCCGGATGTTTTCCTGAAGGCGGCGGTGAAGACAGGTGTGCCGCCGGCGCGGTGCGTGGTGTTTGAGGATGCGTTTGCGGGCATCGAGGCGGGGCACGCGGGCGGGATGAAAGTCGTGGGCGTGGCCACGACGCATCCGGCGGAGGCGCTGGCGGGGAAAGTTCACCGCGTGGTCACGCGCCTCGACGAACTGACGGTTGCGGACTTGCGGGCGCTGGTGAGTAGCGCCGGTCTCTGACCGGCGTGTTTGGCTCACGTCGAAAGCCACTGCTCGCATCCCTCCGTCGGTCGGAGACCGGCGCTACTTCAGGTGGCATTCCTGAATAAACTGAGTTTCCTCCTCAATTCGCTCTGCCTCCACCATGCTTTTCAAACTCGCTTCCGACTACCAGCCGACGGGCGACCAGCCGCAGGCGATCGAGAAACTCGTCGCCTCGATCAAGGCGGGAAACCGGCATCAGACGTTGCTGGGCGTGACGGGTTCGGGGAAGACGTTCACGATGGCGAACGTGATCGCGCAGTGCGACCGGCCGACGCTGATCATCTCGCACAACAAGACGCTCGCGGCGCAGCTTTACTCGGAGTTCAAGAATTTTTTCACCGACGCGGCGGTCGAATATTTTGTCAGCTACTACGACTACTACCAACCCGAGGCCTACGTGCCTTCGAGCGACACCTACATCGAGAAAGACTCGTCGATCAACCAGGAGATTGAGCGGCTGCGGATCGCGACGACGAGTTCGCTGGTGAGCCGGAAAGACGTGATCGTGATCGCGAGCGTGTCGTGCATCTACGGGCTCGGCTCGCCGGAGACGTTTAGCGAGATGCGGATCGCGATTCGCAAACATGACGAGCTGGGGCGAAACGTGTTTCTCGAGCGGCTCGTGGAAAACCGCTACGAGCGGAACGACTACGACCTGAAACGCGGCTGCTTCCGGGTGCGGGGCGACGTGGTCGACGTGATGCCGGCTTATCTGGAGCACGGGCTGCGGGTGGAGTTTTTCGGCGACGCGGTGGACGCGATCACGGAGTTCGAGCCGGTGAGCGGCGAGGTGTTGCGCACGCTCGACCAGTTCGACCTCTACCCGGCGAACCAATACGTGACGACGCGCGGCAAGCTCGAGCCGGCCATCGCGGCGATCAAGGCGGAGCTGGAAGTGCGCGTGGCCTATTTCGAGGGCAAGGGGATGTTGCTGGAAGCGCAGCGGATCAAGATGCGGACGAGCTACGACCTCGAAATGCTTCAGGAAATGGGATTCTGCAACGGGATCGAAAACTACTCGCGGCACCTGACGGGGCGCAGCGCGGGCGACCGGCCGTTTTGCCTGATCGATTTTTTCGCGAAGGATTTTTTGCTGATGATCGACGAGAGCCACGCGACGGTTTCGCAGATCGGCGGGATGTATAACGGCGATCTGGCGCGGAAGACCACGCTCGTGAATTTCGGCTTCCGGCTGCCCTCGGCGCTCGACAACCGGCCGCAGAGTTTTGCGGAGTTTCAGCAGATCACCGGGCAGACGCTCTACGTTTCGGCCACGCCGGCGGAGTTTGAACTGAAGCTGTCGACGGTGATCGCGGAGCAGGTGATTCGACCGACGGGGTTGCTCGATCCGGTCATCACGCTGCGCCCGACGAAGGGACAGGTGGAAAATCTGATCGGTGAAATCAGAAAAGCGGTGGCCGTGGGTGAACGCGTGCTCGTGACGACGCTGACGAAACGGCTTTCGGAAGACCTGACGAGTTTCATGCGCGAGGCGAAGATTCGCGTGGAGTATCTTCACTCGGATATCGACGCGATCGAACGGGTGGAAATTTTGCGGAACCTGCGGCTGGGAAATTTCGACGTGCTCGTGGGAATTAATTTGCTGCGCGAGGGGCTCGACCTGCCGGAGGTGGCGCTGGTGGCGATCCTCGACGCGGACAAGGAAGGGTTTTTGCGGAGCGAAACGAGCCTCACGCAGACGGCGGGACGCGCGGCGCGACATGAGAAGGGACGCGTGATTTTCTATGCGGACAAGGAGACGGCTTCGATCAAGCGCACGATCGACGTGACGACCCGCCGGCGCGAAAAACAACTCGCCTACAACACGGAGCACGGCATCACCCCGCAGGGCGTAAAGCGTTCGGCGCAGGCGAGTCTGCATCTTTACGACGGTTCCGGACGGAAGGATGAGGAACCGATGGTGGCCGAAAATGCGGACGACGTGGCGGCGGTCATCGCCGAGCTGGAGGAGGAAATGCAGGCGGCGTCGGCGAAGCTGGAATTCGAGCGCGCGGCGTTGTTGCGCGATCAAATTACAGCGCTGCGAACCGGCGATTATCGAAAGGTGGGAATGGCGCCCGTGAAGGAATATTCGGCGCTGGGGCGGGGCGGAAAGAAGGCGAAGGCGGGCGGGCGGCGGTGAGGGTGCGGGGCGTCGCGCAGGGCTCGGAATGGAGGCGGGGTGCCCTCACCCCGCGAACGACG
>JANYBX010000520.1 GCA_025360615.1 Opitutia bacterium | reverse complement strand
CGAGGCTGTGCGAGGCGCCGGCGGCGAGGCCGGTCATGCCGGAGAGGCTGGCGAGTTGAAACGGCGCGGTGCGCTGGGTGGTCGTGCCATCGCCGAGCTGGCCGTTCGTGTTCAGGCCCCAGACCCAGATGGTGCCGTCGTTTTTGAGCGCGAGACTGTGCGAGGCGCCGGCGGCGATCGCGGTGATGCCGGTGAGCGTGGTGAGCTTAAAGGGCGCGGTGCGCTGCGTCGTCGTGCCGTCGCCGAGCTGGCCGTTCGTGTTGAGACCCCAGACCCAGACGGTGCCGTCGCCCTTGAGCGCGAGGCTGTGCGAGCCGCCACCGGCGACCGCCGTCATGGTGGTGAGGGAGGCGAGCTGGAACGGCGCGGTGCGCTGGGTCGTCGTGCCGTCGCCGAGCTGGCCGTTCGTGTTCAGGCCCCAGACCCAGACGGTGCCGTCAGTCTTGAGCGCGAGCGTGTGGGAATCCCCCGCATCCACGGCGGCGAGGCTGGTGGGCGCGGCGATGAGAACCGGCGCGGTGCGCTGGGTCGTCGTGCCATCGCCGAGCTGGCCGTTCGTGTTCAGACCCCACGCCCAAAGGGTGCCGTCGGACTTCAGCGCCAAACTGTGCGTCGCGCCGGCGGCCACGGCGCCGGACGTGGGAGTCGTCTGCGCCGCGGCGCGCTGCCAGCCGCATGCCAGGACTGCGAAGACGAAAATTATCCGAGCGATCCAGCTCATCCCCGCGGGTTTTGGCGTATGCACCCGCTGGGGGATGAACATGTTTTTCACTAAAGCAATGGATTTGAGTGTCATAAGCGCCTTTTCCAGAAAACAATATCAAACACCTGACGAGGGGAGAGGCCTCGCTTCAAACCGGGGGGAATTAGCGCCCACAAAAAAGGCCGGGGCGTTTTCGCTCCGGCCTTGCTGGGGACAAACGGCGGCTACGCCGCCTTGGCTTCGATCACCTCCGTTCGCACGACGGGCCTTCGGCGGTCGGCTTTTCGCCGGCCGCCCGCCTTTTCATATTCGTTGCTGGCGCGACCGAACCTCCCTGCCTTCGTTAACCCAAAAACTACTTTCGTTAACCCCGACACAACATCCGTGAACCCGGATACGGCTTTTGCTAACCCGGACACAGCTTTTGCTAACCCCGATATAACATTCGCAAACCCAAACATGACATTCGTGAACCCCGCCGGCATTTTCGCTAACCCAGAAACTACTTTCGTGAACCCAGACGACTCAATGGAGTTCACAATTTCTGGATGGGAGAACTCCAACGCACCATCCGGGAACCCCATCATCCGTCTTCGCGCCACGCCGCTTCCCGTCGTGAGCGTCGGTGGCACGAAGACGGACGGGGCGGCACCGTGAGCGAAAGCCGCTCCCACTGATCAAACCACCCCAGTAGGGCCGGTCCTCGACCGGCCCTTTTTTGCGGAAATCTCTTCGCGCCGCGCCGCGCAAAAATCGGTCAAACCGTTCGGGCAAAAATCGCCCTCTTGCCTAAAGCGACCTCCCCATTCGGGTTGGTCGCTTCCATGCCGCCCCTCCCCGCACCCCGGCCATACAACTCTCGAACGCCCCGCCGCACCCCGAGCAGGCCGGCCCGACCGCTTGGACTGGCCCTCGTTTTCCTCCTCGCCTTCCTCAACGCCCCAGCGCGACTCGACGCCGCGGAGTTATCCCCCGCTTCGAAAGAAAAGCCTGCTCCGCCCGTCCCGGCGGGGAAAAATTTCCAGACCCATTGGCAGGACGAGTCGCAATACATCGTCGAGACCGTCGCGGCGGACTTGGCCGAGATGGCCTATTTCGCCCAGCATCGCACCGTGCTCCCGAGCACCGACTTTCCAGTCGAGGCACGCGAAGTGGGATTTCCCGGCGGCTTCGCCTATAGCATCACCGTGAAGCTTGGTCCGGACGGGCAGCTCACCTGCATCGTGCCGATGACCACGCCCATCTGGGCGCCCGCCACCTACCTTCCGCTCGTGAAGGCACTGGTCGAAAAACTCCGCCTCGGCGCCGCGCCCCCTCGCCCCGGCGCGCCGTCCACCGAACTCCTGCGCACCCTTACCAGCCCCACCGCCGAAACGCTCGCCACCCTCGACCTCAAGCTCTCCGCGCAACTCGCGCAGCAGTTCACCTCGTCCGCCCGGCATGAAGACGCGGCGCTCCTGCTGGCCGCGTTCACCTTGCGCGAGACCAAGGGCATATTTTTCCAAATCCGCTCCGAGCTGTGTCGCATCACCGCGCATTTGGCCTTCGCCGCGGAGCTCCGGGGCGCGCAGCCCGCGACCCCGGGCGGACGCATGGCCGAGGCCGCGCTCACCTCACTCTATAACAACCAAACCGCCGCCCTCCTCCAGCTCACCGCCATTCCCGACGCCGCCGACACTGTCATTTGGAAACGCGCCCTGCGCATGCACGCGACCGGCGACTACCGTCTGGTCAAGGAAAGCGAAACCCCCACGTTCCTTGAGCGGCGCGAATGGTTTCGCGCCCGCGCCAGTTCGCTGGGTCTCACTCGCGCCTGGGCGGAGTTGAACCTCGACGAGGAAAAGCGCCCGCCCGCCGACTGGACCCGCTTCGCCTGCGCGGAACCGCAGCCCATCGGAGTGGGCCACGCGTTACTGCGGCTCGCCGTGCCGCTGGAGCTCCATGAAATCGCGGCCGTTTATTTTATCGAACAAGGCCAAAAGCTGAGCGAGGCCGAGCTGGCCCCCTCGCTCAATGCCGAGCCCGAGCGCTGCGTGACCGGGCGACCCGCCGGCCAAAGCCCCGTTAAAATTATCGGCTGGGGTCGCTGGGCCGCGTTTTTGCAGCGCCACTGTTGCACGGCGATCAGCACGAATTTCGATTTCATCCAACGCCGCTGGGGCGTGCCCGACGAAGCCCGTTCCTACCGCGACGCGATGGACGAGCGCTTCTCCGCCCTGCGCCTCTACCCCTTCGTCCGCCGGCAAAACGCCACCGACGAAACCTACTACCGCCAAGCGCAGGACGCGCAGATGGCCCTCGTGCGGAGCGTCCCCCATCACGTGCCGGCGGAAGTGTGGAACCGGGTGGGTTACACCGTCCCCTTCTGCCCGCTCTATATTCCCCCGCCCCACTGCTTCATCAACGAGTGGCACAGCCACAATCCCCCGCCCGGCACCGCCTACAACCCACTCCCGCGCCTCAATCATCCCAGCCTCGTCAGCCAGCCCGACACGGTAAAACGACTGGAAGCCCTGCTCCGGCTCGCGCCCTACGATACCGACCTCATTTTCAACCTCCTGCGGATTCGAGACGGCGGGAACTCGACCACCCAGCAAATTTCCACCGCTTATGCCGCGGTGATGGACTTCGACCCGGCTCCCTACCGCCGCCTCGCGAAACAAAACAAGGCTGATCCCCTCGCCCACGAAAAATATCTCCGCATCGCCGCCTCGATCAACCCTTCGGACTATGAGATGTTGGCCGAATTTTATTTGGAAACCGGCCGCGAAAAAGACGCGGCAACCACCTTCGCCCAATGGATCTCCCACGAATCGGACAGCGTCGCTATCGCCAGTCAGGCCGGCTGGCTGATCGACTATTACGAACGCACGGGGGAAAGCGCCAGCGCCACCCAGCTCGCCGATCGCGTGGCCGAAGTTTACTCCACCGAAGGTCTCCTCGCAAAAGCCCGCCTCCTCGAACGCCGGCGCGACTATGCCGGCGCGATCGATTGTCTGCAAAAAAATGCCGAACGCTACAACGACTCCATCCCGCTTATCGGCCTGCTCGTCCGCGTCAAAACCGCCACCGGCAGCTCCCAGTATGACGCGATGCTGGACGAGCTGATCCGCACCGAATTGCCCGGCGGACTGAAAAAGATCACCAACCGCTCCCCCCTCATCGGCCCCAAAGCCGGAGTCCTCGTCCAGACGGACAACGACGCGATTCGCCAAGCCGGGCTGCAAACCGGGGACATCATCGTGGGCTCCCGTGGCTACGTGGTGGCGAATTTGACCGGCTATAAATTTCTCCGTGAGCTGGAAGATACGCCCTTCACTCTCGAAGTCTGGCGCAAGGGCCGCTACGTCACTTTGCCACCCCTGCCAGCCAAATTCCGTCTCGGGGTAAATCTTCCCGACTATCACCCGCGATGAACGGTGTCGCGCCTTGGCCGGGGCCCTTAAAATCGGATCAATCATCGCGTCCCTGACTGGAGCTTCTTTCGGCGCGCGTCTGCGGCACGCGGGCGAATGATGGCCGGGCGTTCTGAGCGAATGCCCGACACCACCGACGATTTCTGGCCGAAATTTATCCCCTGCGGGCAGGCCGGGCCGACAGGGTGAAGCATCCGCGTTGATAAAAATCCAAAGCCCATGGATCGCCGCGCTCGCGCTCCTCCAGCCGATCTGCCCTTCGTGAGACTCAACGCCCGAAAATCATCCCCTCCTGCTGGCTCGACACCGCTCCACTCGAAATGACAGACCATGGGCGCTGGCAGGTTCCCCCCACCCCTCACCATGTTTCTCCTTTTCGGCCTTCTGCTCGCGCTTCTGCTACCGGCGCTGGTGAGCATCACCTTGGTGTCGATGATGGCGGGCACCAAGCCACTCATCACCCGACTTCCCCGAGGAGGATTAGAATTCAAGCGTCTGCCCACGGACATCAGCCAGTTCATCGCAAATCAAGGGCTTTCTCAGACCGAAACTCTCCAGTTCCGCAGCACGGCGATTGCCCTTTACGCGGAGCCGCCCGGGCCGCCGCCTGAACGGTCTTTTGTGGTGATGCTGACCAACAATAAATTCGTCGCGGAATTCGACACCCACTTCACGGATGAGATTTCACTTACAACCACGCGCGGCACCCACGCCTTCTCCTTACCCCGCCCCCTTGGGGCATATATCCAAGGATTCACCAAGCTGACTCTGGAACAGCTCTGGGCAAAGCACCTGGAGGCCGAATTATTTTTGCTGGATCAGGTGAAGATCCCCGTCGCCTCTGACATGGCAGGGGTATCTGCCAACACGGTTATGGAGCGAATGGAGCGCGACCTTCGAAAGCAGGGTGCCTGCATCCGCGCGGTTCCGCTCTATTGGCTGAAGGCGATCTACTGGTTTTACTGGACCCGCTTTCGGATGGTGAACAAGACCGTGGCGCAGCAATTGGCAGCCTAGGCTCCTTCCGACACCCGCTCAAAACCGCGGTGCCAGACCATGCCTGCCATGCTCCTCCACCGTCCTGATTCACGCGATTATCCCCGGCGCTCACCCGAGGATTCCATATTTGCAAAAAAATAACTCTTGCGCGTCTAACGGAAACGCCAAGCCGATGCGTCTTGGTCCGTAGCCCTTTCGTTTCACCCTTCGCCCGTTTCCCCATGAAAAAAATCCTTCTCACCACCACCCTGCTCCTCGCCTCGCTCGTCCCGGCCTCCGCCACCGAATATGCCTTCGGTAATTTCGACACCTCGGTCGACACCAGCTTCCACTCGCCGTGGATCGTTCCGCTCCAGCTCGAGCTGGGAAAATTCGCCGCCGGTTTCACGCCGACCCTCGCCAATGTCGATTCGTGGCAGGTCAATTTCTTTTCCGGGCCCGTGGGTTTCTACGATCCGTCCGGCCCGGAGTGGGGTGCATCGCTCACCCTCACCAATAACACCGTTTTCGGGGTGGGCTCACGGCTCTACGCCTGGGCTTTTAACACGCAGGTCGGCACCTCTGCCCGCCAGTGGGCGCTCTTCACCGACCCCAGCTGGGTCGTGGCGAGCAACAGCCTGATCGACCCAAGTTTCTATTCATTCGATTTCTCGGTGAACACCGTCGCCATCGTCGGAGCGCTGAATGTCCGCACCCAGACCGCCGCGACTGCCTCCATCCCTCCCGTCCCCGAGCCCGCCACGTGGGGACTCATCGGCGGCTTCTCGACGCTCGTCGTCGCCCTCTGGCGCCGTCGCCGCTCGGTCTGATTTTTCCCCCACCCCAATTTCGCTTTCGATGAAAATTCCCCACTACCCCACGGGGCGGACTAGCTGCCGCCTGCTCGCGTTCGCCGCTCTACTTCGCCTGAGCGCCTCATTTGCCTCCGCCGTCCCCGCATTCCCGGGCGCGGAAGGCTTCGGCCTCAACACCAGCGGTGCCCGTGGCGGCACCGTTTACCATGTCACCACGCTGGCCGATTCCGGCGTCGGTTCCTTCCGCGATGCGGTGAGCGTTTCCGGTCGCACCGTCGTCTTCGATGTCGGCGGCATCATCACGCTCACGAGCCCCGTTGTCCTGAAATCCAACCTCACCATCGCCGGCCAGACCGCACCCGGCGAAGGCATCACGCTCTACGGCGACCGCCTCGGCCTCTCCGGCGTGAACAACGTCATCCTCCGCTACCTCCGCGTCCGCGAGGGCATCAATGGCGACAGCGGCACCGATGCCATGAGCGCCGATTCCGGCGACCGCATGATGTTCGACCACCTCTCCGTCTCGTGGGGTCGCGACGAAACGTTTTCGTTCAACGGCACCGCCAGCAACATCACGATTCAGGACTGCCTCATCGGCCAGGGCCTGCTCATCCACTCCGCCGGCGGCCTCATTCAGACCGGCGGTGGCGTGAGCATTTTCCGCTGCCTCTATACTGATAACTACATGCGCAACCCGAAAATCAAAGGCGTGAACGACTATCAAAACAACGTCGTTTACAACTGGGGCGGCGGGGGCGGCTACATCCCCGCGGGCGATTCCGCCGGGTTTTCCTACGCGAACATGATCGGCAATTATTTCATCGCCGGTCCGACCACCGCAGCCGCCGGCGAAGGCCCGTTCAAAACCGGCAACGCCAAATACAACCTCTACCACGCGGGCAATCTCCAGGATCTCAACGTCGACGGCTCCTTCACCGG
>JANYBX010000516.1 GCA_025360615.1 Opitutia bacterium | reverse complement strand
TGAAATTCGGCGGAACGAAAAGCCGTTCCGCTAAGGGCGGGGGCGAGCGAGGTTGCGATGGTTTCGGAGCGGCCGGGGCGGCCGCGCTCCCAACGGATCAGAGGAAGCCGAGGTTCGGTTTCGCGAAGCGGCCGATGTTGGGGAGGACGACGGGGAGATCGGTGGAGCTGACGCCGAACCAGGAGGCGAGCGTCGCGGCGTATTCGTCGACGCTGGTGGTGGGGATCCAACGGCCTTGGCCGGTGTCGTCGGGGCCATTGACGGTGAGGGTGGGCATTTTGCCGTAGATGTCGCCGCCGTTGACGGCCCCGCCGACGACGAACTGGTGGTTGCCCCAACCGTGGTCGGAGCCGTCGCCATTGGAGCGATAGGTGCGGCCGAAGTCGGAGGCGGTGAATGTCGTCACTTGATTCGCGATGCCGAGTTCGATGGTGGCGTTGTAGAAGGAGTTTACGGCTTGGCTGATTTGTTGGAGGAGCGCGGCGTGGGTGCCGGTGGTGGGAGCGCCGCCGACGAGTTGCGCGGCGTGGGTATCCCAACCGCCGAGCTGGACGAAAAATACCTGGCGCTTGAGGCCGAGGCTGGGGGCGGCACCGATGAGGCGGGCGACCATCTTGAGCTGAGCAGCGGGGGAGGTGAGCTGGCCGTTGGCTTGGGTGGGAAACGGCGTCAGGATGGTGGGCGCGGAGGCGAGGGCGGTGGTGAGGAGATCGGCACTGCCGATTGCGCCGCTGGAGATGCCGGCGAAGGCGGTGTCGAAGAGGCCGGGCTGCGACAGGGCGAAGAGATCTTTTTGGGCTTGGTAGCGGATGCCGTCGTTGCTTTTCGCGTTGGCGGTGCTGCCGGCAAACGTGATCGCGCCGTTGGTGGTGACGGCGTATTGCGAGACTTTGCTGCCGACTTGAAAATAATTGGTGCCAGCGAGGCTGATCGACATCGAAATCTGGTTGTTCGTGTTGAAAGCGTTGACGAGGTCGGCGAGACGGCCGCCCCAACCGGTGGTGGTGGGCTTGTCGGGGACGCTGTTTTGCCACTGCACCTGCTGGTCACTGTGAGAAAAAAGCTGCGGCGGGAGCGGGATCGAGTTGGCGGTGTATTGCGCCTTGGTCGTCGGGTAAACGAGGGTGCCGACGTTGGCCAGGAGGGCGGCTTTGCCGGTGCCGAAGAGATTGTAGAGTTCCTGCACGGAGGGGTGCAGGGCCCACGAGCGGCCGTCGGAGGTTTTCGGCGCGATGGAGAGCAGGCCGGTTTGCGGGAGCGCGAGGTTGGAGCGGGCGCTCGCGTAGGCGGTGTAGCCAGCGTTGTCGAACGGCACGATCATGTTGTTCGCGTCGTTGCCCCCCTGAAGGAAGAGGCAGACGAGGGCTTTGTAGTCCGAGGGGAGGGTGGCGGCGGCGCTGGAGACTTGCGGGCCGTTGCCTGGGCTGGCGGCGGCGCCCATGAGGCGGAGGCTGGCGAGGGAGGAGAGAAATCCGGTCGCGCCAACGGCGGCGCAGCAACTGGCGCCGATGAAGTGCCGGCGGGAAAGATCAGGGACGAAGGATTTTTTCATGGGCGGGGGAAGAAAAAGATTGGGGAGAAACGAAGGGTGAGGGGGCGGCTATTTTTGGATGGCGCTGGAAGGCGACGTGAGGACGAGGAGGACGGCGCTTTGCACGCGCTCAAGTGGCGTGGTCGCTGCAGGGAGGGCGGCGAGCGCGGTGATCACGCGGTCGCGCGTGGCCTGCGGCATCGCGCCTTGGCAGAGAACGGCGTTGAGGTGATCGAGGAGAGCCGCGGGCGTGCCGGAAAGCGCCTGTTCGGCGGTGAAATCCGGTGCGACCGTGACCAGCGCCTGCGCGGTGCCGGCGGTATTGGTGGTGAAGATGAAAGTGCGGAGGTAGTTCGGCACGTCGATCGAGAAGGTCGCGTCGGTGATTTCGTATTCCGGCGCGACGAGGCCGGCGGCGGCGAGCGCGCCGGGGAGCACGTAGCCCGGGTGGAAAAAATTAAACACCGTGGGGGAGCGCAGCGAGGCTTCGGCGAGCAACACCTGGACGTTGTCGAGCCGGGTGGCAGAGCTGGTGACGAGGATGCTGGTGGACAAAGCGGGGATCGGCGTGGAGCCGTTGATGTTCGCACCGTTGACGGTGACCTGGACCCCGAGATAGCGGCCGTTCGGGGCGGAGGCGTTGAAGGAGCGGAGCAAGTTGGTGAGCCGTAGCAGCGGTTCCTTGAGTTTGCCGAAGGTGAGGTTGGCGGCGACCGCAGGCGAGCGAGCTTCGTAGTCGGTGAAGATGGCGCGAACGACGGCGCTGAGATCGCCGCGGACGCCGGCGCCGTTGTTTTCAAATTTCTGCGCGACGCGGTAAACGTAGGCCGGGCTCGGGTTGCTGGTGACGAGGCGTTGGATGAGGAGCTTCGCGATGAAGGGGCCGGTGTTGGGGTGATTGAAGAGGGCGTCGAGGGCGAGTTGGAGGTCTTTCGCTCCACCTTGGTTGGCGGGAATGATGACGCCGTTGACGATGTTCTTCACGGTGTCGTCGTGGGCGGCGGGGAAGAGGATCATGGGGTTCGTGAAACTGGGGACGGAGCCGCCGCCGCTGCGGAAATTCGTAGTGCCGAAATAGGACCACCCGGTGAAGACCTTGGCCATTTCGGTGATGGTGGTCTGATTGTAGGTGGCGACAGGGAGGCCGGAGGCGTCGAGGACGAGGGTGCCATCGGGCTGGAGTTTGTTGAGGCCGATGGTGAAGAGTTGCATGACCTCGCGGGCGTAATTCTCGTCGGGCGTCTGGCCGGTGACGGGGTCGGCCTTCGCGTTGCGGAGGGAGCTGAGGTAATTGCCCATCATCGGATTCAGCGTGACGTTTTCGAGCAAGGTGCGGAAGTTGCCGAAGGCGCCGTTGCCGAGGATGTCGTAGTAGTTGGCGAGCGGCTCGGCTTGGTTGTCGTTGCCGAGGCTGATGTCGGAAACGACGAGGATTTCGCTGAGGGCGAACGCCACGCGCTGGCGGAGCTGATCGGGCGCGGTGAGGATGTTTTTCCACCAGGCGGACTGGCGGTTGGAGAGGGTGAGGGCGTTCCAGTTGGTGAAACTATTGCTGCCACCATAGGTGTCATGATCGGCGAGGATGGCGGTGCGGTGAGAGGTGAAGGGCATCGCGAGCTGCGCGGTGATCCACGTGTCGATGTTGCCGCCGGTGAGCGCGTCGATCTCGCTCTGCTTCGGGCCGAAGGTCGCCTGGGTGAGGAGGCGGGCGGCGTCGGCCGCAGTGACGTTGGCGAGGGAGAAGGCGGGCGGGGCGGCGGGGGCGGTGAAGACTTGTGAGCCGGTGCCTTGCAGGAAGGTGCCGCGGACTTCGCCGGAGGGGTAGTTGGCGGAGTCGATACCGACAAAAATGTTGCCGGTCTTTAGGGCATTGAGGAGATCGGTGCTCGTATAGACGCCGGTGGGGCTGAAGTTCCACTGCGAGCCGCTGACTTGGCCGGCGGGGAGGTTGAAGACGAAATCACCGGAAGGGCCGATGCGGAGATGCGCGCTCACTTCGGCGGAACTGAGATTGGTAAAGGTGACGGTGACGCTGGCGAGCGTGCCACTGGTGCTTAGGAGAATGGTGGCGGTGCCGGAGGAGGTAGAGTTGGTGGCGCTGCCTTCGGGGCGGAGCGTGGCGACATAGAGCGTGGCTGGGCTGTCGGCGATGGAGACGGTGGCGATGGCGGCGGGCGCGACGGTGTAAGCGGGATCGGGGAGCAGCGTGAGCGTGGCGGTCTCGGTGGACTCGGTCTCGGTGTCGGGGAGAGGCGTGAGCGCGATTTTCACGGAGGACGAGCCGGAGGGAATGACGACGGAGCCGGCGAGGTTGGCGTAGTCGAAGGCGTTGGACGCGGTGCCGCTCATGGCATAGCGGACGGTGAGGGCGGAGAGCGTGTCGCCTGTGCGCGTGATCGTGAATTCACCGGGGTTCGCGCCGGTTTCGTCGGCGGAGGATTTGGTCGCGGCGACGCTGACGGTGGCGGGGCCGGTGGGGGTAACGTCGTAAACTTCGACGAGGGCGACGCCGGTGGTGTTGCCGACGCCGCTGACTTGAACGGTGTAGCTGCCAGGAGCGAAATCGGCGAGGACGGCGGCATCTTTCGTGCCGGCGGTGAGGAGAAATGCCCCGGCTTGGGTGAAGGCGGCGGCGAGTGTGGTGGCGCTGGCGGCGGTGGAGCCGACGGCGGTGCCCCAGTTGTCGTTGGTGGCGACGACGGTGCCGGTGGAGGTGGAGATCGTCATCGTGGGATCGGCGAGCGCGCCGGCGACGCCGAAGGATGTGAGCGTCGGGCCGATGGCGCGGACGAGGAGCGTGCGCGTGCCGCTGCCGGCGGAGATGACGATGCCGGGGATGAGGATATTTCCGCCGGTGCCGACGAGAGCGCGGGAGGAAAGATTGGTGAGCTGCGCGGTGCCGGAGCCGACTTCGTAAACTTCGACAAGGGCGACGCCGGTGCCGGCGCCAATGCCCGAGACTTGCGCGGTGTAGCCGCCGGGAGCGAGGGTGGCGACGAGCGCGGCGTCTTTGCTGCCGCCGGTGAGCGCGAAGGCGCCGACGGAGGAGAACGTGGCGGCATCGGCAGCGAGCCAGTTGTCGTTGGACTGGAGGAGCGTGGTGCCGGAGTAGAGTTCGAGTTTCGGATCGGCGAGGACGCCGGTGACGCCGAAGGGCGTGAGCGCGGGGCCGGTGGCGCGGATGAGGACGGTCTTGTTGCCCGTGCCGGTGATATTGAAACCGGTGATGAGGATATCGCCGCCGGTGCCGACTTGGGCGCGCGTCGAGAGATTGATGAGGCGGGGAGTTTGTGCGCGCAGGACCGGGAGGAAGGTGGCGAGTGCGGCGCAGAGGAGGGAAGCGCGAGTGAGGCTGGAGAGAATGCGGAGGGGCGTGCGGGGCATGGGAGAGGGCGGGGGCGGCGTTTAAGGTTGAGAGCGGGCTTTGGGATTTTGCGGCGCGAGGTGGCGATGGGGACAACGCGTCAGCGCGCAACGGGCGCAGTCAGTGGGGGTGTGGCGCGGAGGTGCGGGAGCGGCGCTGGCCGGGCGGGCCGGACGTTGAGGGGAAACAACGGCGTTCACGAAACTCGGAGACGCCGAGGCTGGGTGCGAAGTAACCGGGCGGCGATGAATTTTTCGTCAGAAAACGTGGATGCGACGCGTGGGCGCACGCACCGCAGGACGCTCCGCTCCTTTTCCGCCGGCACGACGGCGAGAGAAATTAAAAGCGGGCCGAGCGAAGTGGGCCCGGGCGGAGACCGGCCCTGATTCTTTAACTAAATCGGTTCAGCGGACGGTGCGGAGCTGGACGCTGTCGACGAGGCGGTCTTGGGAAACGATGTCGGTGGCGACGATGAGTTTGTCGCCGACGGCGATGGCCCCGATGCGTTTCAACTGGGAGATCGCATTTTCGATCGTGATGTCCGGCTCCGAGGGAAAGGGCATCAAGAACGGCTCGACGGCGCGCAGCAGGCGGAGCTGGCGGAACACCTCGATCGTCGGTGTGAACGCGAAGATGGGCGCGTGCACGGGGCGCAGGGCGGCGAGGCCGTTGGCCATGAAACCGTGGCGCGTAAACGTGAGGAGCTTCGAGTGCGGGAGCTGGTTGGCGAGCACGACGGCGGAGTGGAGCACCTTCATGCGCTCGGCGGTGAACACGGCGGGCTCGCTGAGTTCGCGGCGTTCCTCGCGCTCGATGCGGCGGGAAATCTTGTCGAGCATCTGCACGCATTCGAGCGGGTATTTGCCGACGGTGGTTTCGCCGGAGAGCATCACGCAGTCGGATTGTTCGTAGACGGCGTTGGCGACATCTGTGATCTCGGCGCGCGTGGGGACGGACTGCGTGATCATCGACTCGAGCATGTGCGTGGCGATGATGACGGCGCGGCCCTGGGAGAGACAGGCGTTGACGATGCGGCGCTGGATGACGGGGAGTTCCTCGAAAGGACACTCGATGCCGAGATCGCCGCGCGCGACCATGATGGCGTCGCTGACGCGGACGATGTCGTCGAGGTTCGCGATGCCGGACTGGTCCTCGATCTTGGCGATGATTTTTGCCTTGGATTTTTTCTCCGCGAGAAACGCGCGGAGCAACTCCACGTCGGCCGCTTCGCGCACGAAGGAGAGAGCGACGAAATCGAGGCCTTCCTCCAGGCCGACGGTGGTGTCGGCGCGATCTTTCTCGGTGAACGCGGGGAGGTTCACTTTGACGCCGGGGAGATTGATGTGGCGGCGCGAAGAGAGCGGGCCGGGGATGAGCACGCGGCAGCGGATGCGCACGTCGTCCTTGGCGAGGACTTCGAGGCGGATGAGGCCGTTGTCCACGAGGACGGTGTCGCCGACCTTGATGTCGTTGACGAGGTCGCGGTAGTTGACGTCGACGGAGCGGATTTCCTCGGTGTTTTCACCGGCGGGCGAGGCAGGCTTGACGGTGAAGTCAAAAATCTCCCCGGGCTTCAGCTCGATGGGGGCCTCGACATCGCCGGTGCGAATCTCAGGGCCTTTGATGTCCATCATAATGGCGACTTCGCGGCCGACGCGGGTGCTGACGGCGCGGATGCGGCGGATAACGGTGCGCGTCCACTCGTGCTTGGCGTGGGCCATGTTGAGCCGGATGACATCGGCGCCGGCGAGAATGAGTTTCTCAAGCATTTCCTCACTCTCGGTGGCGGGGCCGAGGGTGAAAATGATCTTTGTGCGGCGCAGGGTGGCGGTTGACGGAGTTGTCATGGAGGAGGCCAACAGAGCAGGCGGCGCGCCGCGTTACCAGCCTGAGATTGGACTGACCGTGAAAATAAAATCACCACGCGTGGCGCGCGCAAAACAGGCCCGAGGCAGGGACGGTTGTCCGTAGCCGTCCGGATGGGCGCGACGCTGAAGCCGGACGGCTTAGAATAACTGTCCCTAACTCTACGCCAGCTCGTAGAACGGCGTGCCCTCGCCCGCGCAGACGACGGCGAACTCGCACGTGCGCAGCGCGGCGCGCACCTCGCTGAGGGCGGTCTCGACAGCGGCGCGGGAATTACAGTCGCGCGAAAGGTGCGTGAGGTAGATGCGGCGCCAGCGCGGGCTCGCGACGCTCGCGAGAAGTTCGCGCGCAGCCTCGTTGGAGAGATGGCCGTGGCGGCCGCTAATGCGCTGTTTCGTGGACCACGGGCGTTTCGAATCCGCCTGGAGCAGTTGGGAGCAGTGGTTGGCCTCGACGACGACGACATCGCACTCGCGGATGTGCTCGCGCACGTGTTGCGGCGCGTGGCCGAGATCGGTCAGCCAGACGATGCAGCGGCGCGGGGCGAAAAGATCGCCCTCATGGCCGCTCGTGAAACGAAAGCCGACGGGATCGTGCGCATCGTGCGGCACGGCGAAACTCTCGACCTCCAGATCGCGGAAACGAAAACGCGCGCCGGTCTCGAAAATCTGCCAGTCGGGCACGTGGACGGAGCCGGTCTGGACGGCGCGGCGCGTGGCGGCGTTGGCGAAGACGCGGATGTGGGGAAATTTTTTCAGGCCGTCGATGCCCGCGGAGTGATCGCCGTGTTCGTGCGTGAGAAAAATCGCGTCAATGCGCGCGAGGGATTCGCCGGCGGCGGCGAGGAGTTGGTCGAGTTTGCGGGCCGAGAAACCGGCGTCGACGAGCACACGCGCGCCCTCGGTGACGAGCAGGGCGCTGTTGCCCGAGCTGCCGCTGCCGAGGATGGAAAAACGCATGGCCATGGAATCAGTCGCAGCAAGAGAGCGCGCCGCAGTGGCGACAAATCATTTTCGCGCGACGCATCAGTGGATTGCGCGGCGCATTGACCGGGCGGTGATCTGTGCTAATCAATTTACCTCCATGCTAAAACCCTCCGCTGCTTCGAAGACCGGCTCGCGCTCCTCCCGCGCGAAGGCGCCGCGCGTGCTCGCCGGCGTGGTCTCGATCACTCGCCAGGTGCATTTCAACTCCGCGCACCGGCTCCACAATCCGAGCAAGAGTCAGGAGTGGAACGTGGCCCACTACGGGCTCTGCACGAATCCCCACTGGCACGGTCACAACTACGTGCTCGAGGTGACGCTGCGCGGCCGGCCCGATCCCGACACGGGCTACATCATGGACCTCAGCCAGCTCAAAAAAATCCTTCACCGCGCCGTGGTGGACAAATGCGACCACCACAACTTGAACGATGAGGTGGATTTCCTCCGCGGGGTCATTCCCTCCACCGAGAATCTCGTGATCGCATTTTGGAACGAGATCGCGCCGCACATCAAAGCCGGCCGGCTGCACTGCGTGCGCCTCTATGAGACGCCGCGTAATTTCGCAGAATACCACGGCCCGGATTCCAAGTGAAACTTTCGCGGTTGTTATCGTAACCCAACCGCCGCTCCCAGCATCTAAAAAACGACGCCATGAAACAAATGTATCTCCACCGCTCCAGTTGCGGGCAAGTGCCCCCGATCAAGCGGGCCTACGACAAGAAATTCCGGCCGACCGACGCCTACCGCGCCACCATGCCCGACATGATGGAGGTCGCGCACGAAGCCATTCAGGGCGCGCACGTGCCGATCCAGCAGGTCGGCATCCACAATTTCAAACTGCCACTCAAATACCGCACCAAGGGCGGCAAGACGCTCACGCTCGAGACGAGCGTCACGGGCACGGTGTCCCTCGAAGCCGAACTGAAGGGGATCAACATGAGCCGCATCATGCGGACGTTCTACGAGCACAAGGATGAGGTCACCACCGGCGAGTGGATGGGCCGCATCCTGAAGAGCTACCTGCGCAACGTGGACACCAAGGACGCGCGCCTGAAGATCGCGTTTTCCTACCCGATGTTGCGCGAGAGCCTGCGCAGCGGGCTGAAAGGATTTCAGTTCTACCACGTCGCCTTCGAGGGCGTGATGACGCGCGATGGCCGCTACCGGCGGTTCATCCATTTCGACTTTGTCTATTCGTCGGCGTGCCCGTGCTCCGCCGAGCTGACCGAGCACGCGCGCGCCAAGCGCGGCGCCTACGGCGTGCCGCACTCACAGCGCAGCAAGGCGCGCGTGACCATCGAGGAAGCCGAGGGGAA
>JANYBX010000491.1 GCA_025360615.1 Opitutia bacterium | reverse complement strand
GTCCCGACGACGACCGCCAGACCGTCCACGAGCTGCGGCGGAGCCGCGCGCTCGAAGGAAGCTCGGAAGATCCACTTACCCAGCCGAATCTGCTGCGGCTGCTTGCTCTCCACGCTCTCCTGCAGAAATCCGGCCGTGAGCCCGCGACCCTGTTTTTCCGCGAGCAACGGCGTGAGCTGCCGCACCAGATCGAAGCTCGCCGCCAGAAAACCAGCAGCAGGCTCGGTGTTGGATTCAATGGAGAAAGGGCAAAAGCCCATCGCATTGAGCGCCCCGAACGCGTAGAGCCCGTTCACCGCCGCCTCGGGGCTACGCATCGCCTCGGGGATGAAAAGCGGATTCCCGCTGCGCGTGTAGAGCTGCGCCCAATAGGAAAAATTCTGGAAGTAAATATCCGGTGCCAGGAAATCCAAGGCCGGCGCGGCCGCTCGCCAAACATCGATGAGATGAGGCAACGGACCCGCGCTCGGATACTGGCCGGGCTGATAACCTGGGCGGATCAGCGCAGCGTTGGTGAACATTGGCAGCGCGAGCTCGGCTTTGCCGGCCGCGGTCACAGCTTGCGTGTAGAGGGCAAAATACCACGCCATGAAAATTTCTTCGCCCGCCGGGCTGGCCCCGAAAACTTCCGCCCACGTGCCAGAGGTTTTTCGGCCGGCAGCGGTCCACACCGACAACAGCTCCGGCGCGAGTTGCGCGCGGTTTTTGCTGAGGTAATCTACCAGCGCCGCTGGCACGGGCTCGGCGAAAGCCTTCTCCGCTTCGGGGCTGTGGTCGCGGGCCTCAGGGATCATGCCGATTTCATTTTCGACCTGCACCATGATCACCGTGTGCTCGGCGTCGGTCGCCTTGAGGTGGTGCATGAGCGCGACGAAGGCACGCGTGTCGGTGTCGCGATTCATCGCGAAAAAGGGCGAGAGGATTTCCTGGCCGCGGCCGGCCGAATCTTGCGCGCGCGGGAAACGGGCTTGGTCGCGTTTCACCCAAGCGGGCGCGTAGCACGACATGCTGTTCTTCCACGAACCGAACCAGAGCAGCACCAAGCGCATCCCGTTCGCGCGCGCGTCGGTGATCAGGCCGTCGACTGAGGACCAATCGAATTTCACTTCGGTCGGTTCGACTACATCCCAATAGACTGGCGCAATGACGGTGTTGAGGTTCATCGCCTTCAGCTTCGGCCAGGAAGCACGCAGGTAGTCGGGTTCTCCACTCGAATTGCCGAGTTCGCCACCACGCGCGAGAAAGGGTTGGCCATCGACGATCAGTTGCGTGGCGGTGCCCTGCTCGCGCAGATGCGGAAGTTCGGCGGCGGCGAGACTGATGGCGAAAGCGAGAGCGAAGAGACCAGCGAATGTTTTCATGGCAGAGTGAAGTTGAGTTCAACGGTTCCAACTCCAGGTGTGAGCGAGAAAAACTTTTCGATGCAACGCCCACCGGCCTCGATCGCTAAAATGTAGTCGCCCTGAAAACCGCGCGCGGCATACCGGCCGTCGGTGCCGGTGACGCCGGCGAGTTGAGTGCGCCATTGGTGGAGCACCAGATCCTTGTAGGCTTTGGCGTTGGGTTTCTCCGACCAGTCGGCGCGATACATTGCGGCGGGTGGCCGCCAGTGGCAGGTCTCCCAGAAGCCCCAGTGCTGGACGCCCACGACGCTGGGATGACTAAAACAGAGGATGAGAAAATCTCTGGTGAAGTCCGCCTGCAGTTCTTCGTCGCGCGTCCACACATCGAACTCCGTCATGCGCACCGGCAGGTGAAACTCCGCCGTGTAATGGTCGAGCACGGCGAGGATATTTTCCGGGGCGCTGGGCCGGCCGTTGAAGTGCGCTTGAAGACCTAGCCCGTCCACGGGTGCCCCGTGATCGAGGAGAAAGCGGGTCGTCTGCTCGAAGTGCGCGACGTGGTCGGCATCGGTCGTGGCGTCGTGATTGCTGAAATCATTAAAGAAGAGCTTAGCGTCCGGCAGTTCTTCGCGCGCGATTTTAAACCACGGTGGCATGATCTCGCGGCCAAAGACATCCATGAGGTCGTGGTTGGTGAACGGCTCGTTGAGCACGTCCCACTCTTGTAGCAGACCTTTCGTCGCGCGGGCTTCGTCGCGGATATGATCGAGCACGAGCGCAGGGATTTCGCTCTGCCGCGGCGTGCCGATGAGCGTCTGCACGGGCTTTGGTAGATTCTTGTGACCGGGCCAGACGAAGACGTGGCCGCGCAGATAGAAGTCGCGGTCCTTGAGCCAGCGCAGACCGGCGAGGGTTTGCTCGTGGGAGAACTTGCCTTCCCACTCCCCGAGCCAGACGGGCCACTTGAGATCGTTCTCGGTGCTGGCGGCGTTGAAGAGTTCCTCGGTGATTTGCCGGTAGCGCAGATTTTCGGGCGTATCGACGGTGAGACGCTCCATCTGCAAGGCCGAGCCCCATTGGAACGCGGAGCGCTTCTGCGTCACGGTGATCTTCGCTCCTGGAACGGGCCGGCCGGCTGCGTCGATGACCTTGAGCACTAAATCGCTCTTCCGGATTTTCTCGATGCGCGCCAGTGCGTCCTTTCGCCATGCGGCGTCCGCCTCACGCCCCGCGTAAGTGAAACGCGTGCGCGGGAGCGACTCGAACGTGCGTGTTTTCCCATAGTAGACCGCGTCGATGCCGCCGATCTCGACCGTCTGCCGTTTGAAGCCGAAGCGCAGCATCAGCGCGGCGCCGTCCACGGCGAACTCCTGCGACCAGACGAAGGGCACGAAGATTTCCTGCCACTCACGGTTGAGCGTGAAATCGCCCTCGAAGCTGCTGTTCCAATCCACGCCGTTACGGCGGATGACCAGTTGCACGCGACCGCCGCCGGTCTCGTCGGAAATCTCCGTGGCGCGGGCGAAGAAACGAAGAATCGCCACGTCGCCCACGGCGACCGGCCGGGCGTTGAGCGCACGCAGTTCGATGGCGGCCATCGGGCTGGTGTCCTTGAGCGTGGCAATGCGCCAAGCGCGGATGAAACCGGGGCCCGCGGCGTCGACGACGGACAGTTGCGCGTGTTCCCGGACTGTGGGTTCAACCTTCGAGGTGAAGACCGCCAGCGCGTCTCCCGAGAGGAGGGAATCACCGACCGGCAGTTGAGTTTGCGCCGACGCCGTCGCGGAGCCAAGACCGAGGCTCAGAGCAAGACCGCAGAAGAGAATTCTCACGGGAGTTTGATCGCGATGACGGGAGCGAGGGCGCCGGGGCGGAGGACGAATGAGCCTTGCGCGCGATGGCCATCTTTCTCGACGAAGATGGCGTATTCGCCGTGGAAGCCGCGGACGTAAAATTTGCCCCCATCGTCGGTTGCGCCGCTCACCTTTGTGCGCCACTGGCCGAGGACGAGGTCGCGATAAACTTTGGCGTTGGGCCTCTCTGACCAGTCGTTGCGGAACATCGCCGCCCGCGGACGCCAATGCGTTTTTTCCCAAAAGCCCCAGTGCTGCACGCCGACGACCGCGGGATGACTGAAGGCGAGGATGAGAAAATCGCGGGTGTAGTCGGCTTGGAGCTGTTGATCGTCGGTATCGACGTCGAACTCGGTGAAGCGAATCGGGAGCTTGAACTCCGACAGCAAATCGAGCGTGGCGAGGATATTTTCGGGCGCATTGGGCTGGGCGCCAATGTGGCCTTGCAAACCGAGGCCGCCGAGCGGCGCCCCGGCTTTTTTGAGGAAGATGACGTTGCGCGAAAAATTTTTGAAGTGGTCGGGGTCAGCCACGACGTCGTGGTTGCTGTAATCGTTGAGATAAAGCGGCACACCGGGGACGCTCTCGGCGGCGGCCTTGAACCACGCCGTCATGATGTCGTTGCCGAAAATCGCCATCAGGTCGTGGTGATCGTAGGGCTCGTTGAGCACATCCCACTCGCGGATGAGGCCCTTCGTCGCGGTGGTGATGTCGCGGATGTGCGCAACGATGAGAGGCGGGATTTCCGTCTGACGGGTTTTTTCGCGGCGTTCCGTCACGCTCTTCGGAAGATCCTTCCAACCGGGCCAGACGAGAATGTGACCGCGCACGGAGATTTTTTTTTCGTTCAACCAGCGGAGCGCGGCGAGCGACTGCTCGTGCTCGAAGCCGGGGCCCCAGTCGCCGTTCCACACGGGCCACTTGAGATCGTTCTCGGGGCTGGCGGCATTGAAGAACTCGAGGGCTTTCTCGCGGTACATTTTATTGTCGGCGGAATCGTTCACGAGCCGGGCGAACTGGAGCGCCGTGCCCCACTGAAAGGCGCTGCGACGCTGCTCAAGGTGGACACTTGCGCCCACGACCGGAGCTCCGGTCGCATCGGTCACGCGAAGGGAGAAGCCGCCTTTGCGAAGCTGCTCGATGCGCGCAAGAGCCTCGCGCCGCCACGCGGCGTCAGGTTCGCGCCCAGGATAACTGAAGCGCGTTTTCGGCAGATCGGAGAGCGGGAGCTGTTTGCCGTAGTTCAGGAGTTCGAAACCGCCGAGTTCGACCGTCTGGCATTTGAACCCAAAGCCGAACGAGAGCTCCGCTTCGCCGGCGCCGCGCGTGTGCTTAAACGTGAACGGGAGAAAATATTCCTGCCACTCGCGGCCGACGGAAACGACGTTCTCCATATCCTGATTATAGTCGGGCGACCCTTTTTGCACGGCGACGCGGAGACGCGCTAGGCCCGATTCATCGGCCGCCGCCGACGAGCGCGCGAAAAAATGCACGAGGGCGACATCGCCGTCGGCAGCCTTGGCCGGCAAGGAAGAGCGCAGCTCCACCGCCCACGCGGG
>JANYBX010000464.1 GCA_025360615.1 Opitutia bacterium | reverse complement strand
CTTGGCGCAAAGCCGGGCAGCCTCGGCGCAGTCAAAGGCACGATCAAGAACCCGGCGGCGCTCGCCGGCGTGTTTGCCGACCATGCGATTCGGCTCACGGGCAACGGCACGACGGGCGCGAATAAAGACGGGTTTCACCTGCGCAACGTCAATGTCGCGCGCGATCTCGCGATCTCGAAGTTTGGGGATTTCCGCCGCGTGCGGCCGGGTGAGCCGTGTCCGCAATCAGGCCAGCCGCTCCAAGTGCGACGCGGCATCGAGGTGGGACATATTTTCAAGCTCGGCACGAAATACTCGGAGAAGTTCGGAGCGGTTTACACCGACGACCAGAAGCAGTCGCACCTGATGGTGATGGGCTGCTACGGTATCGGGATCAGCCGCACGATGCAGGCGGTGATCGAGCAAAGCCACGATGCCGACGGCATCGTCTGGCCGTGGAATGCCGCGCCGTTTCACGTGCTGGTCTGCCTGCTCGACCCGCAGGAACCGCAGGCGATGGAACTCGCGAAGAGCCTCGCCGCCGCCGCCGAAAAGGCCGGGGCCGACGTGCTCATCGACGACCGAGCCGAGCGGCCGGGAGTGAAGTTCAAGGATGCCGACCTCATCGGCATCCCGTTGCGAATTACGATCGGCAGCAAGGGCCTCAAGGACGGCATCGTGGAGCTGAAGGCGCGCACGTCAAAGGACGTGCAGAAACTCCCGCTCGCGGAGGCCGAAGCGCGGGTGGCTGCGGCGGTGGCCGAGGCGCGGATCAAGGCCTTGTAAGCGAATGAATCATGATCACACAGGAAACGTGACGGCGACTTGGCGCGTGGTCGTCATGAATGATCCCGTCAACCTGATGTCATATACCGTGATGGTCTTCAAAAAGATCCTAGGTTTCGACGAAGTCTCCGCGCGCCGGCACATGCTGGAAGTGCATGAGCAGGGCCGCTCCGTCGTGTGGAGTGGCGACCGGGAAAAGGCGGAGGCGTATGTTTTCACTTTGCAACAATGGCATCTCACGGCGGTCTTGGAGCCCAATGAAACGCATTGAGGTCAAGCTGAGCCTGCCGGTGGTCGCCCCGTTGCTGGACGTCATCAAGGAACTGGCCGACGGCTTGCAGCAAAATCTCGCCGCACCGCAGGTGCTGGCGGATCTCGACCCGGAGTTTCGCGAAGCGTGGATCGGCGACCTGCTCACGGCGCAGAACGGCGACGTGCGCACCCTGCTCGCGCTTTTCGACGAAAATTTTTTCAGCGACGGCGTGGTCGCATTCGATGAGGAAAATGGCGAGGCGATCGTGCGCGCGAGCGCGGCGATCCGCCTGCGGTTGCGCGAGCGCTACTTGAAGGGCGTCGGCGACGACACGCTGGAGGGCGGGGACATCGAGTTGGAGCAACTTGAGGAGCCAGTGCGAAAGGCGTTCATGTGCTATCTGTTTCTCGCGACGGTGCAGGAGCTGATCATCCAGCATCTCGACTCGAGCATCATCGAGTCGTGAGAGAGTGGGGGGAAGCCTTCCGCGACGATGAGTTCCTCTTGAAAGCGACGCGCTACACGCGCGGGATCAGCCCTGGGCGTAGGGTGGGCGCGACAAGTAGGTCGTGCCTCCGGCCAACTTGATGAGTTCGGCCGTCGCGGGGACGTCCTTGATGATCTGCGAGGGGTCGGGGCCGACGCCGAGATAACGGAGGTTCGGGAGTTTGTCGTCCGCGGGCCACGGCTCGCCGGCGAAGGCGACGTCGAGGAAACTTTTCATCATCGAGGCGACGTAGCCTTGTGCGGCCAACGGGAGATCGTTGAAGCGGCGGACGCCGGAGATGTCCTCGGTCCAGCCCGCATGGCGGGTGTAGACGGGGCGGAGGGTTTTGCGGATGGCTTCGTCGCGGGGGACGTGGAGGACGTGAACGCCATCGGGAGTTTTGTAGGCGGTGCAGATGAGCAGGTCGCTGTTCCACGCGCCGGAGTGGGTGAGGGCGTCGACCTTGTTGATCATCAGGTCCTGAAAGCCGCCGTAGCGGAGGGCGTCGCCTTTTTC
>JANYBX010000450.1 GCA_025360615.1 Opitutia bacterium | reverse complement strand
CACCGTGCTCGCGCCACGCGGCCCCGGGCATTGGGACGGCACCACCTGCCACAATCCGCACATCCAAAAAGTCGGCGACCGTTACGCGCTCTTCTACATGGGCAACTCGAATGGCCGCACCGAGACCAAGCGCATCGGCCTGGCGCTCGCCGATTCGCTCGACGGCCCGTGGGAGCGGCCCGCGCAGCCGTTGCTCCAACCCGGGCCGACGGGCGCGTGGGACGATCACTGCACCACGAATCCCTCCTTCGTCCGTCATCCGAACGGCGAATACTGGCTCTTCTACAAATCCTGGAACACCGCCGAGTATGACAACGGCAAGCCGCCCGTGCGCGGCAACCGCAAGTATGGTCTCGCCATCAGCGACCGGCTCGAAGGCCCGTATCGCCGCCACCCGCGCAATCCGCTGATCGACTTCTCCGGCCGCGGCAACAACCGCCAGTGCGAGGATGCGTTCATCTGGCACGAGGATGATCGTTTCAAAATCATCACGCGCGACATGGGCATTTTCTCCCACCAAGTCGGGCTCTACATGGAGTCCCCCGATGGCCTCGCGTGGTCGGAGCCGAAAATCGCGTTCGAGCCCGCGCGCGCCTATATCGAGCAGCCGCCGGCGCCGAAGCACCTTTCCAAATACGGACGATTCGAGCGCCCGCAGCTCCTCCTGCGCCACGGGCATCCCGCCTATCTTTTCACCACCACGCAGGGCGGGAAATACGAGACGGCGTCGCCTTTTCTCTTCAAGATTATCTAGCTGCTTCCACCCCCATGAATGTCTCCCCTGAAAAAATCGCCCGCCGGCTGTTCGTGTGCGGCGCATCCCTTCTTCTGACCTCGGGCCGCCCGGGTTTTGCGGCCGAAGCCACCGCGACGCCCTCCGCGGCCCCGGCGGAGGCGGCTCCACCCGCCGTGCCGAATTCGCCCGCCGTCCTCCCCGGTCATGGCCTCGCGCAACATCCGTTTTTCTACGCGGGCGAATGGAACCACCCCAACCCGGATCAAGAGATGTTCATCGTGCGCGATGGCAAGGTGGTCTGGTCCTACTCGATCAAGCTGAAGAGCGCCACGGGGGGAATTCAGGAGTATAGCGACGCCACGCTGCTTTCGAACGGCAATGTCGTCTTCGCGCGCATGAGCGGCGCGACCTTGGTCTCTCCCGATAAAAAAATCCTCTGGAGTTACGACGCGCCGAAAGGCTTCGAGGTTCACGTCGCGCAGCCGATCGGGGCCGACCGCGTGATGCTCATCCAAAATGGCAACCCGGCAAAAATGATGATCGTCAACACGGCGAGCGGGCAGACGGAAAAAGAATTCGTTCTCCCGACCGGCAATCCCGCGAAGACCCACGGCCAGTTTCGCCGCGCGCGGATGACCCCGGCCGGCACGTTGCTCGCCGCCCACATGGACAACAACAAGGTCGCCGAATACGACATGGACGGAAAAGAAATCTGGTCCATCCCCGTGCCATCGCCCTGGGCCGCGGTGCGCCTGAAGAGCGGAAACACGCTCCTCACGAGCAACAAGGGCTTTGTCCGCGAGGTGAATTCCAAGGGGGAAACGGTCTGGGAGTTCACCCAGCAGGATGTGCCCGAGATCAAGTTGTTCAGCCTGCAGGAGGCGAACCGCCTCGCCAACGGCAACACCGTCATCACGAACTGGTGCCCGAACGGCCTCAAAAATCCGAAGGACTGGCCCACCTCCGTGCAGGCGATCGAAGTGACGCCGGACAAAAAAATCGTCTGGGCGCTGCGCGCGTGGGATGAGGGCGCGAATCTCGGGCCAGCCACCAACCTCCAGCTGCTCGACGAGCCGGGCGTGCCGGAAAAAGGCGGGCAGCAGCGCTAGGATTTGTTTCATTCCGTTCGTCCCATCTTCTCATGACACCCTCGAAATTTCCCTTCTCATTTCGCGCGGCCGCGTTTTTGGCACTTGCGCCCGTGGCCGCCCTGTTCGCCGCCGATCCGCAAACCGAGCGCCAGTATCTTTCCGGCCATGGGCCGAAGGACGCCGTGCCATGGGAATTTACCATCACGGCCGGCCGGCGCGCGGGCGAGCAGGCGACGATTCCCGTGCCGTCGAATTGGGAACAGCAGGGCTTCGGCACCTACAACTACGGCCAGGAGCCGGTGAAAAAAAGCGATGAGCACGGGCTTTACCGCCTGAAATTCGCCGTGCCCGAGGCGTGGAAAGGCCGCCGCATCCGCCTCGTCTTCGAGGGCGCGATGACTGACGCCACGGTGAAAGTGAACGGCCGCAGCGCCGGACCGACGCACCAAGGCGCGTTCTACCGTTTCCACTACGACGTCACCTCGACGGTGAAACTCGGCGCGGCGGCGGACAACCTCCTCGAAGTCGACGTCGCGAAAGTCTCCGCCAACGCCGACACGGAAACCGCCGAGCGCGGCGGCGACTACTGGGTGTTCGGCGGAATTTTCCGCCCGGTGTGGCTGGAGTCCGCGCCGATGCAATCAATCGAGCACACGGCAATCGACGCGCGCGCCGACGGTGCGTTCAACGCGGACGTCACGCTCGCCTCCGTGCGCGAGGCGACGGAGATCGAGGCGCAAATCGTGGCCGCCGACGGCCGGCCGGTCGGCGCGGCGTTCAAGTCCTCGGTCCCCGCGGGCGGGGCGGGCCGCGTGCATCTCGCCGCGAAGATCGACTCGCCGCGCCTCTGGACGGCGGAGACGCCCAATCTTTATTCGGTGAAACTCACGCTGCGCAAAGGCGACACCGTGCTGCACACCACGACGGAGTGTTTCGGTTTCCGTACCTTCGAGGTGCGGGCCGGGCAGGGCCTCTTTCTCAACGGCCAGCGCATTCTCCTGAAAGGCGTCGATCGCCACAGCTTCCGCACCGAGACGGCGCGCACGCTCGATCGTGAGGACTGCTACGCCGACGCGCGCCTCATCCGCTCGATGAACATGAACGCCGTGCGCATGTCGCACTACCCGCCCGACGAGGCGTTTCTCGAAGCGTGCGATGAACTCGGCCTCTACGTGCTCGACGAGCTCAGCGGCTGGCACCACGCGCACGACACCGATGTCGGCCGCCGTCTCGTGCGCGAGATGGTCGAGCGCGACGTGAACCACCCGAGCATTCTCCTCTGGGATAACGGCAACGAAGGCGGCTGGAATCGCGAGCTCGACAGCGAGTTCGCGCTCTATGATCCGCAAAACCGCCGCGTGCTGCACCCGTGGGAAATCCATGACGACATCGATACGAAACACTATCCGACCTTCGACGATCTCACGAAGCGCCTCGCGGGCCCGAATCTTTTGATGCCCACGGAATTCCTCCACGCGCTCTACGACGGCGGCGCGGGCGCGGGCCTCGAGGATTATTGGAACGCCCTCGCCAAGTCGCCTTTCGGCGGCGGCGGCTTTATCTGGGTTTTTGCCGACGAAGGCATCGCACGCACCGACCAAGGCGGCCGCATCGACGTGTTCGGCACCTATGCGCCCGACGGGCTCGTCGGCCCGCATCACGAAAAGGAGGGCAGCTACTACACCGTGCGCGACCTCTGGTCGCCCGTGCAAATCGCGCCGCCCGTGATCGACGAAAAATTCAACGGCGCGCTCGCGGTGACCAACCACTACGATTTCACCGCGCTCAGCCAGTGTCGTTTCACGTGGCAACTCCTGCGCCAGCGCGGACCGATGGAAAAGGAAACCGCGCCGGTCATCCTCGCCGAGGGTGCGGCGCCCGCTCCGGCCATCGCTCCGCACGCGAGTGGCCAGCTCGTGTTGCCTTTGCCGGCCAACTGGCGCGAGGCCGCCGCGCTCGCCCTCGTGGTGTTCGGCCCCGATCAACAACCGCTCTGGACATGGACGTGGCCGACCGTCGCTCCCGCCAAACGCCTCGCCGCACTCGCGCCGAAACCCAGCACGGTCGTTCCCCAAGCCGAGACCGCGGGCGGCGAAGTTCGGCTGGTGGCGGGTGACGTCACGGTGACGTTCGACGTGGCGACGGGCTTGTTGCGCAGCGTGCGCCGCGGCGAAAAAACGCTCGCGCTCGCGAACGGCCCGCAGCTCGCCTTCGCCCGGCCGGAGTCGGCGGGCGCGATAGAGTGGTTGCCCTTCGCCAGTGAGGACGACGCGTCGCAGACGCGCCGGCTCGACGCGCCGCACGTCGCCAGCACGATCGAGATCGAGCTCGACTACACGAAGACGGTCTCGTGGGCCGGCTTGAAACTGGAGATTTCCCCCGACGGAAATTCCTGGAAGACGCTCTACGACGCCTCGCGCCGCGGCGGCGACGGCAAGAGTTTCAACTTCCCGCCGCAGCTCGTCGCCGCCGTGCGCCTCTCGAATATCCGCCGCTCTGATGGCCAGCCCATCGCGGTGAAATCCGTGCGGCTCGGCTACGCGCCGAAGCGTTTCCCGGCGGTGGCGCCGGGGCCGGCGACGATTTCCCAAGGCACGCAACGCGACGCGCAGACGGGCGAGACGACCGCGTGGCTCGAAACGCACGGCGCGGGCGGGCTGGATCGCGCGCGCTGGACCTTGCGCGGCGACGGCTCGCTGCGGCTCGATTACGCCTACACCTTGAGCGGCGAGTTTCTTTATCACGGGATCACGTTCAGCCATCCCGAGGAGAAGATGACCTCGCTCCGCTGGCTCGGCGCCGGCCCGTATCGGGTTTGGCAGAACCGGCTGCGCGGCACGACGCTCGGCGTGAACGAGATCGCGCGCAACGACGTGCAGCCCGGCGAGGCGTGGGGCTACCCGGAGTTTCAAGGCTGCTTCGCCAACTTGAACTGGGCGCGGCTCGACACGGTCGCGGGGCCGTTGACGGTGGCGAGTGCGTCGCCGGAGATTTACCTGCGCGTCGGCACGCCGCGCATCAACCACCAGATGACGACGGTGGAATTTCCCGCGGGCGACCTTTCGTTTCTCCACGCGATCCCCGCGATCGGCTCGAAGTTCGTGACGCCGGAAAAGACCGGGCCCGCGAGCCAGCCGGCGAAAGCGTCCGGCACCTACAGCGGCTCGCTGGTGTTCGGTTTTGGCGAGATGAAAGCGGAGAAAAACTAGGGCGCGGCTTTGAAATTACTGCTGAACCGGTGGCGGCAACGCCGGGTGCCGGGGCTCGAGTGTCCTCGCTGTGGCGAAAGCGGTATTGGCTTCGGCGGTTTGTCCGAGTGCACGGTGGGCGGTGCCGAGCGCGATGAGCGTGTCCACATCGTCGTCGATCCATGTCTCCGCGCGCTGGAGGAGGGGCAGCGCCTCCTCCGGCGCGCCGCGACTGGCGAACATCATGCCGGCGTTGCGCGCGAGCATCCAATCGTCGGGTGCGAGGGCGAGCGCTTGTTGAGTGAGCGCGCGCAAGGCGGTCAGCGCATCGGCTCGCGCGAGCAGCGCGTTCGTCTGTTCGGCGCGGCGTTCCCACGTGCGCACGCGGAGTTGGTCGTCCGATTGAGCGGTGAAGGGCGGGGCGCGAAAACGCGTGAGGAGTTCGAGTGCGATCATGGCCTGCTCGTGCGCGGTGTAGGCGAGGCGACCGCGCACCTCCTCGTAGGTCAGCGGCGGGAGTGGATTCGCCGGGACCGCGCGGCGCTGCGCGAGATCGGCCACGATATGGGGGAGCAGTTCGCGCGCGACTTCATACGCGCCGCGCAAGGTGAGGTGCACATGCTCATAGAGAAATTCGTCACCCACGATGCCGTGCTCGCTACGGGCGGCGAGCGATGACGCGAGATCAACCGCCTGCAGGCTGGGTGCAGTGGCGGAGGGGAGATCGCGAATGATTTGGTTCAACTTCGAGTCGGTGCGGAAGCGGAGAGCGTCGAGGTCGAGCGCGCGGGCGAGGAGGGTCTTGGCCTCGGCGTTGCGGCCCGCTTGAAGGGCGAGTCGGCCGAGCCGAAAGACGAGTTCGGCGTGCCGGTCGTCGAGGGCGAGCGCGCCGCGATACTCGGTTTCGGCGAGGGCGAAATCCTTGGCTTGGACGGCGGTTTCCGCCGCGGCGAAATGACGATCCCAGCGGGCGAGATCGGTCGGTGCGAGGTCGGGCCGGTGGGACGAGAGGAAGGGCGCGAAGTCGCGCTGGTTCGTGAGCACGGTGCAGAGGAGCGTGCTCGCGCCCGCGCGCTGGCCGGCGGCGGCGATGGCGCGCAGGTTTTCCCGGAAGTGCGAGCGCACGGCGTCGAGCTGCGGATCGTCGTCGGTGGTTTTTCGGTGCAGGAACATCGCCATGCCGCCCCATTTTTCCGGCGCGCCTGGGCCGCCGGAAAATGCGCGGCTTGTCGCCGCGAGGAGTTGGCCCGTGCGCGTGCCCTTGAGCCAGACGGTGGCGCGCGTGGCGATTTCCGAGCGAAGAAACGGCGCAAACACGGCAGAGGGGCCGAAGGGGCCGATGACTTCGTTGTGCCCTTCGTAGACGATGAAGAGGTCGGGCTCGAGCCGCGCGCAATCCGCGGCAATGCCGCGGGCGACGTGCGAGTTGGTCGCGGTGATGGCGGCGTTGACGATTTCGAAACGCTGGCGCGGATAGGCGGCGCGGAGCATCGTCTCCAGCACGCGGGCAAAGGAGAACGACGACTCCGGGTCGCCCATCGCGGCGGAGCTGCCGAGGACAAACACGCGATAGGTGCCGGGCGCTTTTTTTTCCGGCAGGCGAAACGCCACGGGCCGGCGCACGAGCGCGGGCGAGAAATATGGCGCGGTGCACCAGCGGTTTTCCCGCCAGATTGTTTCGCCGCCGGGCAGTTGGGCGCGGCGCGCAAAATGCGGGGAGTAGCCGTAACCGGCGAGGCGCAGGGCGGCTTCGGTCACGCCGAGCAAAAGCGCGACCGCGATGGCGGCGAGAATCGCGGCGTAGAAAAGTTTCCGGCGGAGCGAGAGAGCGGGAGCGGCCACGTTGGAATTAAAACAGCGAGTAAATGAACGGCGAGATGGTCGAGACGCCGACGATCAGAAACGCGACGAGCAGGAGAATGATGACCATGGGCACGATCCACCAAGCCTTGTGCTCGCGGGCGAAAACCCAGAGTTCACGGAGGAGGCGGGCGAGGTTGCGGAGGGAACGCATGGGCAAAACGGATTTAGTCGGGGGCGAAGGTGCGCTCGGGCGTGGTCGAGTGCACGAGATGGGGCGGGAGGGTGCGCTTCTCGATCCAGAACGGGCCGAGGGCGAGGCAATCCATGTCGGTCGCGAGAAAACCGGCGATAGCTTCGCGCGGGTGGCAGACGGGGGGTTCGCCGCGGACGTTGAAGGAGGTGTTGACCAGCACCGGGCAACCGGTGCGCGTGGCGAAGGCGGAGAGCACGGCGTGAAGCGCGGGATTGGTCGCGTGATCGACGGTTTGCACGCGGGCGGAAAAATCGACGTGCGTGATTGCGGGCAGCGTGGAACGGAGGGCGCTGAGGCGTGCTTCCCACGTGCTGGCGGTGGTGACGGGGAGGCGCTGCGCGGCAGCGAGGGGCGCGGTGAACAGCATGTAGGGCGAGGGCGCGGGCAGATCGAAATATTCGGCGGCGCGCTCGGCGAGCACGATGGGCGCGAAGGGGCGGAACGATTCGCGGAATTTTATTTTCAGGTTGAGCCGGCGCTGCATCTCCGGCGAACGCGCGTCGGCGAGGATCGAACGGGCCCCGAGCGCACGCGGGCCGAACTCGGCGCGGCCTTGAAAAAAGCCGACCACGTCGCCGGCGTCGAGGCGCTCGGCGATTCGGTTGTTCAGTGCGGACGGCGGGAGCGGTTCGGCGGGCAGGCCGTGTTCGCGGAGGGCGGTGGCGATTTCCGAGTCGGAGTAGGAGGGGCCGAGAAATGAACCGCGCATCGTGTCGTGAACTTGATCGGAGCGGCGGGGCGCGCGTTCGTGCAGGTGGTGAAACGCGAGCGCGGCGCCGAGCGCGCCACCGGCGTCGCCAGAGGCGGGTGGCACCCAGATTTGGCGGAATGGTCCCTCGCGGAGGAGGCGGGCGTTGGCGACGCAGTTGAGCGCGACGCCGCCGGCGAGGCAGAGATTTTCCTCGCCGGTTTCGCGATGCAGGGTGCGCGCGAGACGGAGGACGATTTCTTCGGTGACGTCTTGGATCGAGCGCGCGAGATCGCAGTGGAGTTGGGTGATCGGCGCGTCGGGCGCGCGCGGCGGGGCGCCGAAGAGCGCGGCGAAGCGGGCGTTGGTCATCGTCTGGCCGTGGAGGTAGCCGAAGTAGTCGAGGTCGAGGCGGAAGGAGCCGTCGTCGCGCAGGTCGAGCAAGTGGTGCAGAATCGGGTCCACAAAGCGCGGTTCGCCGTAGGGCGCGAGGCCCATGAGTTTGTATTCGCCGGAGTTGACGCGAAAGCCGCAGTGGTGCGTGAAGGCTGAATAGAGCAGGCCGAGCGAGTGGGGAAAGCGGAGTTCGCGGAGAAGTTCCAGTTGGTTGCCCGTGCCGCGGCCGAGGGCGGTGGTGGTCCATTCGCCGACGCCGTCGAGGGTGAGAATGGCGGCGCGCGCGAAGGGCGAGGGAAAGAACGCGCTGGCGGCATGCGCCTCGTGATGGCTGGAAAAATAAACGGGCGGGCGCGCGCAGCCGAGTTGGCGGAGCTCGTCCTCGATGAGGCCGGGGAGCCAGAGTTTTTCGTGAAGCCACGAGGGCATCGCGGCGGCAAAGGCGCGAAAGCCGCGGGGCGCGACGGCGAGCGTGGTGGCGAGGATGCGCTCGAATTTCAGCAGCGGCTTTTCGTAATAGACGACGGCATCGACCGGGCCGCGCGCTTGCGTGAGGCACCACGCCGCGGCGGCGCGGGGGAAGGCGGCGTCGTGTTTCACGCGGCTGAAGCGCTCTTCCTGTGCGGCGGCGACGATGAGGCCGTCTTCGAGGAGGGCGGCGGCGGAGTCGTGGTAAAACGCGCTAAGGCCGAGGATGCGCATCAGAACTGTCGGTCGAAGCGACGCGCCGTCGCCGGAGGCAGCGGTTGGAAATACGAGCCGGGGGGTGGAGTCGCGCGGAGCCGCAGCGGATCGCGGCGCAGGAGCGCGCCGAAAAAGCGCAGGGGCGTGAAGAGGCCGAAGTAAACGGCGCCCAGCGTGAGCCAGGTGAAGCCGGTGAGGAGCACGCGGAGGATGGCGTCGAGCGCGCGTTGCACGGGCGCGTAGTGCGCGGGGGAGAGCCAGGAGAGGAGGGCGAGGAGCGAGGTGACGAGGGCCAGCGCGGCGGGCCACGGGCCGCCGGTGCGCCACCAGAGGAGGGCGGTGCCGACTGCGGCAAGCGTAGCCTGCAGACGGGCGCGAGTCACGGGAGCGAGAGCCATACGTTAAGCAGGAGCGTGGCGACGGGTGGAAGTGGGACAACAAAAAGGAGGGCGAGTTAAACCCGCCCTCCTTTCGACCTAACTACAAACACCAACAAAATAACTTAGAAGTCCAAGCCGACCGTCAGGGCATACCGGATCGCGGTCGGAACGGTGTAACGTTGCGTGGCCAGCGCCGTCGAACCGGTCGCTCTCCAACCAGCGAAGTCGTTTTGCTTCGTCAGATTTTTGACGTTGAGCTGCACGACCGTGTTATAACCGAGCAGCTTGTAGTGGTAGCCACCGAAGACTTCCGCGTTGAACGTGCTCGGGTTGTAGCGCTTCACGGCGCCCTGATAGTCCTGCAGGGCTTTGCCGGCGCTCACGAGGCCGAGGCCGACGAAGGCACCTTTGGCTTCACCTTCGGTGAAGCTATACTTCGTCAGGATCGAATACTGATTCGTGATGTGGCCGGAGTTCGTGATGCCAACGTTGCTGGCGGCGAGGGCCTTCGTGGTCTTCTGGTCGTTGTGCGCATAGCTGAAGAGAATCTGCCACTCGCGCGTGGGCTGGAAGATCAAGTCGGTCTCGAAGCCCTTCGATTCCGCTTCGCCGCCGGGGACGAGATCGCCGAGGAGGTCGCTGCGGAGTTTGCCGGGGAATGTGATATCGCGCTGGGCTTGCGTCATGGCGTCGAAGCGCTGCGTGTTGAGGTTGTTCGCCGTGGGATTGTTCTGGTCGCCGCCGCTCTGGGTGATCTGGTAGTAGCTGACGGTGCCGCTGATTTTGCCGTTCATCAGCTCTACCTTCACGCCGGCTTCGTAGCTCTTGCCGACGACGGGAGGCATCTGGACGCCGAAGCTGTTCTTGTCCGTGGTGGGGAAGAGCGAAGTCGCACGCACCGCGAAGACCGAAATCTCCTTGGTGATGTCGAACATCACGCCGATGAGCGGCGAGTCCTTCGACTGCGTCGTGGTGTTCGGCGTGGGCGCTTGGCCGTTGGCCCATTGCACGAGCTTAAGGTTCGTGCGGTTGATGCCGAGGTTGAGTTTGAGGCGGTTCTCGATGGCCGACATCGTCCAGTTGGCGAAGTAGTAGTCGTTCGAGTTGCTCTCGTGCGTATAGCCGTTGCCCGTGGTGACCGGCGAGAGATTCGTCGGCGGGGTCTGGGGCGTGCCGATCGGGATGCCGGCCTTCACGTCGTAGATGAGGTAATTTTGCGTGGTCGGGAGGGAGGAGCGGGAAAGAAACTTCTCCGACCAGACGTTGGCACCGAAGGCGAAGGTGTTCTTTACCTGGGCGAACTCGACTTTGTAAACTGCGGTCGCGCCATAGGAGTGCATGGAGTTGCCCCAGTCGCGATAGCTGTAACCGCTCTGGATCGTCTCCTTCTTGGTGACGGGATCGATGATCCAGCCGCCGCCGGCTTCCCAGCTGTCTCCGCCGCCGGAACCGTTGGCGTCCCAGCCGTTGCCGTCGATCTGCAGGCGGTCGGAGAACTGCACATAGGCCGTGACGTTCACCTGTTCGCCGATCTTCTGGTTGATCGAGCCGCGATACAGTTTCGTCTCGAGGGAGCGCATGTTGCGGCCGTTGGACCAGTTCCACTCCCACGGAATTTCCGGGTGGGTGATCTGGAGTGGGATGTCAGCGCTGTTGCCGCGGGAAACGCCGGCGGCATCAGTCTCGCCGCGCGAGAAATAGCTGAGACCGTTGGGTTTTTCGCGATAGCCGAGTTCCTGCATGAACTTCAGTTCGGTCGTCGGCGTAGGCTGCCAGTTGACATTGACCTGCGTGAAGCGGATCGCGCCCTTGGAGTGCTCGCGCTCGTCCTGGGTTTTTGAATTCACGGCATTGAAGCGGACGCCAACTTTGCCGCCGGCGGCGACGCCACTGTAGTTCGCATCGAGCGCGGCGCGGTATTCGCCCTCGCTCTGGCCCGTGAGGCGGATGGAGGTGAAATTTTTTCGGAAATCCACGTCCTTGCTGATGTTGTTCATGATGCCGCCGGGATACGAGAGGCCGTAGAGCGCGCCGACGGGCCCCTTGACGACCTCGACGCGGGCGAGACCCTGCGTGTCGATCGGATCGTATTCGCGGATACCGTCGCGGAGGCCCCAGTTTTGCACGAAGCCGCGAAAGAGAAACGCATTGTAGGCCTGCTGGATCACGTTGTCCGAGTGATGATCGGCGCCGCCGTTGACGAGCGAGGCGCTGTAGGCTTCGAGGTCAACTTGGTTGGTGATCAGTAGGTCGTCCGAAAAATCCTTCGTGAACACCTGGATGTTCACCGGGATGTCCTTGATCGGCGTATTGGTGCGCGTGCCGGAAATCGAATTCGAAGCCCGGTAGCCCGAGTCCTTCTCCGTCGAGACGCTGAACGGCGACAACGTGGTGACGTCGCCGGAGCTGGCTGCCGGCGGATTGGTCTGGGCGAAGGCCACGCCTCCGAGGGCGGGCAACGCGAGGAAAAAGCCGGCGCGGACAAGACCGGAGCGGCTTCGGGGTTTTGGTCTGAGGGTGTGGTTCATGGGAGCTGACGGTTGTGGGAACGAGTGTCGGGCAGGAAGTCCGACACGGAGGGGTAGGCAAAATTTTCGGAAGCGACGGGTGCGAAAAATGAACGGAGTGGACCGGAAATAGTTTTCGCTAGCATGTGCATGGGAACTCGCATCGCGTGGCACAAAGGCTTCCCGGCTCAATCGGTATAGTAAACGTGTCCGCGAGCGCGGAAACCGTCGCGCGGCCGGGCGAACCCGGCGTGCCGTCATGGTTTTCCATGGACGGGCGCTAGGCGAGATGCCGGCGGAGTTTTTGTGGCGCGGTCACGCCATCCTGCCAGCAACCCGGAATGTAGGTGATCGTCTGCGCCTCGGCCGCGCCGCGCTGATAAGTGTCCGTCATGATCACGAGGTGTTCCATCGCGCGCTGGCCCACGAGGCGGTGGTTCTGCACCACGCCCGCGATGTGGGGCATGCTCGGCGGCACGTCGAGCGAGGCGAAGGCGACATCTTCCGGCAGCCGGATGCCCGCCGTGGCAAACGTATCGAACAGCTCGTTCCAGTTGGAAATCACCACGTCCACGCGGTGCGCGCGCATCCAGTCGGGAATCAGGCGCGGCAGCATCGGAACTTCCGCGAGGCCGAAAAACAGCGGGGGCACGCACTCCGACTCCGGGAGCGAAGCCTGCTCGATCAGCACGCCCATGCCGAACGATTCGCCGAGCCGCGTCTGGTCCTCGCGCGCCGTGGCGAGGCCGATGCGGCGGTAGCCAAGCTTGCGCAGGCGCTGCATCGCGAGCCGTGCGACTTGGAGCTGGTCGTTCGACACGGCGTCGAGATGCGGCGTGAGGTGGAGGCACTCGATCTTCACGGCGCAAAATTGCCCCCAGTCCAAGTCGAGCTGCCCGATGTCGATCTCGAACGTGGATAACAACACGCCCGTGATGCCGCGCGCGGTGAGGATGGTGTTGAGCCGCGCGGGCGCGAGGTGGCCGTGGCCGACGACGAAAATATCGAGCGTGTGCCCGCGCGCCTCGGCCGCGGCCTTCGCTCCCGCGTAGACGAGCGGCTGGTAGTGGTTGCCGCCGAAGAGGCGCGTCGTGCCCGCGTGCACCACGAAGGCCGAGCTGACGCTGCGCGCCTGCTGGATCTGCCGCGCGCGGTGGAAATTCAAGGCGTCAAGCAGCGGGTCGCGTTGGTAGCCGAATTCCTTCGCGACGGCGCGGATGCGCGCGCGCGTGCCCGGCGGGATGCTCGGGTGATCGCGCAACGCGAGCGACACGGTCGTGACGTGCACGTCCGCCTTGGCCGCGATGTCGGCCAACGTGAAGTAACGCTTCTTCGCCGGTGGCGAATCAGCGACGCGGGGGCGCGCTCGCGCCGTCTTGCCAGACGCTTTGGACATAGAGGGAGGAGGGAAACTCGGGCAGGCCATGCTCGGCGGATTTGAGCTGGCCGACGACGATGGAGACGGCGCGCTCGCCGAGGAGACCGAGATGCGGACGGATGCCGGCGAGCCCCGGCGGCGAACTGTCGGTGAGGCAAAGCCCGGCGCACGCGACCTCGCCCGGAACTTTCAATCCATAGCTCGCGAGCAAACTTTGGATGCTCTCCCAATTGCAGATCACGACATCGACGCGATGCCGGCGGACCCAGCGCGCGATCATCCCGCTCAGCGATTCGGGGTCGCTGATATAGGGAAACAGCAGCGGCGGCACCACGCGCTCGGGCGGCAGCGAGGCCTCCTCCATGAGGAAACCCGCCGTGTGCCGGTGCCCGCACGAATCCTCGTCGGCCCGGCCGACCGCGAGACCGATGCGCTGGTAGCCGAGATCGGACAACCGTCGAAACGCGAGCCGCACCTCGCGGAGCTGGTCGTTGCCGACGGTCGTGGCGTCGGGCTCGGTGTGGCGCGAATGGATTTTCGCCACCGCGTAGTCGTCCCAGTTGAGCGCGATCTCCGCGAAGCCCGGCACGAACGCACCGATGACGACGCCCGCGATTTTATTTTCCCGCAGATACTGCGTGAGACTGTGCGAATCATGGTCGTCCTCGCCGACGGCCAGCGGGTCGAGTTCGTAGCCGAGAAGTTTCGCCTGGCGCGTCGCGCCGTCGAGGATGCCCTGGAGATGCGGCGCGCGCAGCCGGCCGGAGCCGAGGCCGAAATTTTCCAGATACGCGATCCGCGGCGCCGGCGCGCAGACGCAGCCCTGCTGGCGGAAGCGGCTCAGCGCATGGTAAACGGGATTCTTCACATAGCCCATCCGCTCCGCCGTCGCGCGAATCCGCGCCCGCGTCGTCTCCGGGATGCTGGGGTGATCGCGGAGCGCGAGCGAGATCGTGGTGATGTGAAACCCCGATTCGCGGGCCACATCCTTCAGGGTCGGCGGGCGCACGAGAGCCTCGGGCGGCGCACTCGCCGGGGCGGGATGGCGGGACGGTTTCACAGTTTTAACGGGTGGGGTGGGGCGAAAACGCGGGTGGAGCGGGCGCGGTCGGCGGGGTGGGCACTAAAAATGGGGCGGGGGGCGGCGACACAATGGGCGGGATTACTCTAACGTAGAGTGTAGAACGCGAAACCTTGCGCTGGCCAACCCTGTTTCACGACTGCAATCAATCACCCGCGCGCTTTCGCCCGTGGCGGCGCGCTCCCCCTTTCGTTCCCCCCGCATGGCTGTTTTTTCGTCTATCTTTCCGCTCATGGGTCGCGCTCCGATCCGCGGCTTCGCTCTGGCGCTGGGTCTCGGTGCGGGCGCGTTTGTTTTCGGAGCGGAGGCGACGGGAATTACCTCCGCCCCACTCGCCGCGAAGTCCGGCCCGCGCGGCGCGACGCTCTTCGCCACGCTCCCGCCGGAGCGCACGGGCGTGCGCGCCTTCAACGCCTACGACGATCCCGCGATGTGGTGGCAACACTACCGCGAGTTCACCCTCGGCGCGATCGGCACCGGCGTCGCGATCGGCGATTTCGACGGCGACGGTCGGCCGGATATTTTTGTCGTCTGCAAGACCGGCGCGAACCACCTCTTCCGCAATCTTGGCGATTTCCATTTCGAAGACGTCACGGCGCACGCGGGCGTCGGCGGGCCGATCGCCACCGAGGCTGGCGGCAGCGCGTGGAAGCAGGGCGCCGCCTTCGCCGATGTGAACAACGACGGCCGTCTCGACCTCTACGTTTGCCGCTTCGGCGCGCCCAATCTCCTCTACATTAATCAAGGCGACGGCACGTTTCGCGAGGAAGCCGCCGCCCGCGGCCTCGCCTTGAACGATGCCAGCAGCATGGCCGCGTTTTGCGACTACGACCGCGACGGCTGGCTCGACGTCTACGTGCAGACCAACGTCCTCGACGCCGAGCGCCACCCGAACGGCCAGCGCGATCATCTCTACCACAACAACCGCGACGGCACGTTCACCGACGTGACAAAAACCGCCGGCATCGAAAACGAAACCCAGGGCCACTCCGCCACGTGGTGGGATTTTGATGAGGATGGCTGGCCCGATCTCTACGTCGCGAACGATTTCAAAGACCCCGATCAGCTCTACCACAACAACCGCGACGGCACGTTCACCAACGTCCTCTCCTATGTCGTCCCGCACACCTCGCACTCCTCGATGGGCGCCGATCTCGGCGACCTCAACAACGACGGCCACCTCGACCTCCTCGTCGCCGACATGGCCGCGACGACGCGCTCCAAAGACCACCGCGGCATGGCGAAACTCCGCACCGGTCTCACCGAAAACGACCAGCGCCCGAAGGCCGCGCCGCAGTTTATGCGCAACGCTCTCCTCCTCGGCACCGGCGCCGGCCGCGTGCTCGAGGCGGCGTTTCTCGCCGGGCTCGACGCCACCGACTGGACGTGGAGCGTCCGCCTTGAGGATCTCGATAACGACGGCCGCCTCGACGCGTATTTCACGAACGGCATGGTGCGAGAACTCCACGGCACCGATCTCCTCGCGCGCGCGATGACGTTCGAGAGCGGCGCCGAGCGCATCAAGCTCACCAAGGCCAGCCCGCCGCTCGCCGAGCGACACCTCGCGTTTCGAAATCTCGGCGACCTCCGCTTCGAAAACGTCAGCGCCGCGTGGGGCCTCGATCACCTCGGCATCGGCTTCGGCGCCGCGTTTGGCGACCTCGATGGCGACGGCGATCTCGATCTCGTTTTCGTCAGCTACGAGGGCGAAGTCACCGTTTGCCGCAACGACTCCGACTCCGGCCACGCCGTGATGATCGACCTGCGCGGCACCGCCTCGAACCGCTTCGGCATCGGCGCCGTCATGCGCGCGGAGACCGCCGCCGGCACGCAAGTGCGCACACTCACCCTCGCGCGCGGCTACCTTTCCACGAGCGAACCCGCCGTGCATTTCGGTCTCGGCGACGCCACCTCCATCAAATCCCTCCGCGTCGAATGGCCGAGCGGCCGCACGCAAACGTTCACGGATCTCGCCGCCGACCGCCGCTACACGATCTCCGAGCCCGCGGAGCCCGCGGTGCTGGCAACCCGCGCTGCATCGCCCGCGCCGCTGTTCACCGAAGTCACCCAGCAAGCGCAGCTCAAGCTCCTCAATCACGAGCGCCCGCCGAATCCTGCGGGCAAAGAACAACCGTTGCCCTTCCGTTTGAATCGCCCCGGTCCGCCCGCGACGTTTGCGGATCTCGATGGTGACGGGCAGGACGATCTCGTCGTCGGCGGTGTGGCGGGCGAGGCGGGGCAACTCCTCTCGAATCTCGGCGACGGCCAGTTCCTCGCCTACGGCAGCAGCGCGTTTAGCGACGCCGCCGCTCTCGCCGATGGGCCGATCCTCGCGCTCGACGTCGACGCTGACGGCGATCTCGACCTCCTCATCACGAAAGCCGGCGCGCAACCCGCTCCGCCGCGTCTCCTCCTCAACGACGGCCGCGGCCGCTTCACGCCCGCTCCCGCCGACATGATCTCGCCGCTGCCGATGAGCGTCGGGGCCGCGGCCGCCGCCGACTTCGAGCACAACGGCCGGCTCGGCGTGTTTCTCGGCGGACGCGCCGTGCCCGGAGACTTTCCCTCGCCGCCGCAGAGCGCATTGCTCGCCTCGCGCGATGGCCGGCTCGTCGATGTGACGGCTGAATTTGCACCCGCGCTCGCCACGCGCGGCATGGTGACGGCCGCGCTGTGGAGCGATGTCGATGGCGACGGCTGGGCCGATCTGCTCGTCGCCTATGACTGGGGTCCGATCGCGTGCTATCGCAATGTCGGCGGAAAAAAACTTGAGGATGTTTCCGAAAAACTTGGCTTCACCGCCGCCGGCACCGGCTGGTGGCGCTCGCTCGTCGCGGCCGATTTCAACGGCGATGGCCGTCCCGATTTCGCCGTCGGCAACACCGGTCTCAACACCCGCTATCGCGCTTCCGCCGCCGAGCCCGCCGTGCTCTACACGCACGTCGTGCACGATGGCTCCGCGCCGCAGCTCGTCGAAGCGCAGGCCGAGGGCGGAAAATATTATCCGCTGTCGAGCCGCGAGACGCTGCTGAAAAGTTTCCCCACGCTCGCGCGTCGCTTTGCCACGGCCGAATCCTATGCGCGCGCGACGATCGAAGAAATTTTTCCTGCCGCGACACTCGCCGCCGCCACGAAACTCTCGGCGACCGAGCTGCGCAGCGGCGTTTTCCTCTCTCAGCCCGACGGCACGTATCGCTTCACCCCGCTGCCGCGGCTCGCGCAAATCGCGCCGATTCATGGCATGGTCGCCGGCGATTTCGATGGCGATGGCCGCACGGATTTGGCGGTCGTGGGAAATTCCTACGCGCCGCCACCCGAGACCGGGCGCTTCGACGGCGGTGTCGGCTGGCTGCTGCGCGGCGATGGCAAAGGCCGTTTCACGCCGATACCCCCGGCGGAGAGCGGATTCATCGTGCCGGGCGATGCGCGCGCGCTCGCTCTCGCCGACCTCAATCAAGACGGTTGGCCGGACCTGTTCGCGACGCGGAACAACGACAGCGCGCTCCTCTTTCAGACTCGCGGCGCGGCCGGCCGGCACAGCTTCGGCGTCGCGCTGCGTGGCCTCGCCGGAAATCCCGCCGCCGTCGGCGCGCGGCTCGCGCTCACGCTGGCGGATGGCTCGACGCAAACCTCCGAGATCGCCGCGGGCTCCGGTTATTTTTCCCAATCGAGCGCCAAGCTATTTTTTGGTTTCCCTGATTCCGCGCCGCCCGCCCGGCTGAAAATTCGCTGGCCCGACGGCCGGGAGACGGAGCAAATCTTCACCGCCGCGCCGCCGAAGCTGCTGCGCGTTTCCGCCCCATGAAAAAATCTCCTCCGCCCGCCGTCGCGGCCTCGCCCACGCGCTTCTGGCGTTTCCTCGCGCTGCTCTCGCTCGCGCTCAACGTTGCTCTCGCGGCGTGGGCGTGGCGCGCATCGCCCGCGCGCGAGCCGGTTGCTCCGGCGGCGGCGACACCTCTGGTGGCGAGCGGTGCCCACGCGGCGCTCGGTTCTTTCATGGCGGAGAACAACCGCATCCCGCGCCTCGGCTGGACGGAATCGCAGTTCGCCGAATTTATCGCCGGTTTTCGCGCGAGCTACGAAGGCCACCCCGTGTCGCTCGACGCCAGCGCGCGGCAGCTTCAGGAAAGGATCAGCCAGCGCGTGCAGTCGATGCTCGCGGCCGAGCAGCCCGATCCGATCGAGGATTATTTTCGTTCGCTGCGGGAAAAGGAAGGCGTCTCGCGCACGGCGAGCGGCCTGCACTATCGCATCACCGAGCCGGGCGCGGGGCCGACGCCGAAGCCCGCCGACACCGTTGAAATTAGTTTCGCGGCTCGCCTGCCGGGCGGCGAGTCCGTGGCGCCGCTTTCCCGCGTGCGTGTGCGCATGGTCGTGCGCGATCTGCTGCCCGGCCTCGCCGAAGGCGTGGGACTGCTGCCCGTCGGCGGCAAGGCGCTCGTCTACCTGCCGCCCGCGCTCGCGTTTGCCGAGAAGGACTGGCCGCCCCAGCTCCCGCCGCACACGCCGCTCGTTTTCTTCCTCGAATTGCACGACATCGATCCGCGTGGGACACCCTGAAATGACCGCGGAAACTGCGTTTACTCTAACGACAGAGTAGGGGCCGCATTCCTCGCCGCGTCCCAATCTGTAGGTTCGGGCCTTCATCCACCCCCATGAATTTCGCGAACTGCGATTCGCGCCCACACCTTCCCGCCAAGTGTCACGTAAACGGAAAAGTCTAGGGGTAGGCTTTCCGGTGCCACGACCACTTGGCGGGCTCATTTTTTTTCGCACCGTCACAGGCGGAGAAAGCCCAAAAAATTTATGAACACCCCGCGCGCATTTTTCCGCCACCCGCTCTGCTGGGTGCCCTCGCTCTTTCTCGCGATGGGTATTCCCTACAACGTCATCAACGGCGGTGCCGTGCGGATGTATAAATCGCTGGGTTATTCGAACAGTGAGATCACCGTGGCGGTCGGGAGCATCGGCTTGGCGTGGTCGTTGAAGCCGTTGTGGGCGGCGTTCCTCGACATGTATCGCACGAAGAAATTTTTCGTGCTTTCGATGGAGACATTGTGCGGCCTCCTCTTCGCGGCGATCGCGATGAGCATCACCGCCCCGGGCTTTTTTCAGATCAGCATCGCGTTGCTCTGGGTCGCGGCGTTTGCCTCGTCCACCCAGGACATCTGCGCCAACGGCATCTATCTCACGGCGCTCGACAAGCCCAACCAGTCACGATGGGCCGGGGTGCAGGGAGCGGCGTGGATCTCGGGCAAGGTGCTCGCGACCGGCGTCCTCATCTCGACGCTCGACAAAATGAAGACGGCCCACGGCTGGTCGGATCAGATGCTTTGGCGCAACGTGATGCTCGCCTGCGCAGGCCTCATGGCCGTGCTGGCGGTCTACCACATTTTCTTTTTGCCGGCGGGCAGCACCACGGAGCGGCCGAAAAATGGCCGGCAGGTCGTGGGGGATTTCCTCGGCACGGCGACCACCTTTTTCCACAAGCGCGCGTTCTGGGGCATGATCGCCTTTGTGTTTCTCTATCGTCTCGGCGAGGGGCTGATTTTGATGGAAGGCCAGCTCTTCCTCCAAAGCGCCCAATCGACCGGGGGACTGGGGTTCTCCGCCGGGGATGTGAGCAAAATCGACGCCGGTTACGGCACGGTCGCGACCTTGATCGGCGGCCTGATCGGCGGAGCGTTTGCCGGAAAAATGGGCCTTCGTCGCTCCCTGTGGATTCTCGGTCTGTGCCTTAACATTCCCCACTTCACCTTCGTCTTCCTCAGCCACTATGCGGCGTCGGGTCACGGGCTCGCCTATGAGACCGTCGTCACGATGGTGAGCATCGAAAAATTCGGCTACGGTTTCGGCATGGTGGGGAACATGATTTATATCATGCAGCAGCTCTCCCCGGGCCGCAGCACGATGACGCATTTCGCATTCGCTGATTCCCTGATGAACCTCGTGCTCGTGCCGACCGCGATGATCTCCGGCCCGCTCGCCGAGTGGCTGGGCTTCTCGACCTTCTTCTTCGTCGTCATGTTCGCCTCGGTGCCGTCGATCATCGCCGCGTGGCGCGCCCCGTTCCCGCTGCCGGATGATGCCCCGCCAGGCGACAGTGGTACCGCGAATGAGATGATCACCATCGATGATCCGACGCGGCTCTCTCCCGTGGAGCGCACCGTGCAACTCATCGCAGGGCGCGCTTCGCTTTTCGCGATGCTTAACATCCTCGTGGTTCTGATCGTCGACGCGAAAATTCTCGGCTCCCTCCAAGGTCAAGCGGTCGGTTCGGGCAAGACCCAATTTCTCCTCCTGCTCGGGAGCGCGGCCCTGAAAATTTTCCTCGCGACGCGCACCTTCCGCCTCGCCAGCGAAGCCGCAGCGACGGCGCTTCCGGCGGGGGAGAAAAATTATCTCGGCAACGCGCGGGGCGCCAAAATCGCCACCTGGATCTGCGCCGTCGCCAGTGTCGCGGTGCTGGCATTTGGCGCGCGCATGGCGTTCTGATCGGACTGATCCCCTCGACTACGCAATAGATAGAGTGCGCGACCCGTTGTCTGTGCGGCGCGCGCACCCAGTTTGGGCGGACCGTTTCCGCGAATGTCTCGCGCCGAGCTCACTTCGTTCATGCAGCCTCTCCGTTTTCCGTCCAATTTCATCTGGGGCGTGGCCGCCGCCGCCCCACAAATCGAAGGCGCGGCCTTCGCCGATGGCAAAGGCGCGTCGATTTGGGACACGTTCAGCCGCATGCCCGGCGCGGTGCGCAACGGCGACACGCTCGACGTCGCGTGTGACCACTATCACCGCTTCGATGAGGATTTCGCGCTCATGCGCCGGCTCGGCATCCGCCACTACCGGCTTTCGATCGCGTGGCCGCGGATCATTCCCGGCGGCAGCGGCGCGGTGAATCAGGCGGGTCTCGATTTTTATCACCGCGTCTTCGATTCGCTCCAACGGCACGGCATCACGCCGTGGGTGACAATGTTCCACTGGGATTTGCCCCAGGCCCTGGAAGACAAAGGCGGCTGGCGCTCGCGGAGCGTGGTCGACGCGTTTGCCCGCTATGCCGACGTGATCGTCCAGGCTTTCGGCGGCCGCGTGAAAAACTGGATCACGTTGAACGAGATTTTTTGTTTCACCCGCCTCGGCTACGGCACCGGCCAGAAGGCGCCGGGCGCGCGGGAGAGCGAGGCGGTGGTCAACCAGACCTACCATCACGCGCTCGTTTGCCACGGCCACGCCGTCCGCGCGGTGCGCGAGCATGGAGGCCGTGGCGCACGCGTTGGGCTGACCGACAACGCTGTCGTGCCCGTGCCGCTCGATCTCTCACCGCGCAACATCGCCGCCGCGCGCCGCGCCTTCGTGGAGGAAAACATCCGTGTGCTCGACCCG
>JANYBX010000445.1 GCA_025360615.1 Opitutia bacterium | reverse complement strand
CGTCGGCGATCAGGGCCAGAGCAAAGTCATGCGCATGTCCCTGGAAAAAGTTAAGGGCGTCTGGCAGGGCGCGAGCTACGCCGTCCGCGAGGGTTTCGAGTGCGGCATCATCCGCCTGACGATGGGCGAAAACGCCACGCTCTTCGCCGGCGAAACGGCGCGCGGCTGGGGCTCCGTCGGACCCAAGCAACAGGGACTCGAACGCCTCGTGTGGACCGGGAAAACGCCGTTCGAAATCAAGGAAGTGAAAGCCCAGCCCGACGGTTTTCTCCTCACGTTCACCCAGCCCGTTGACCGCGACAGCGCCGAAAATCCATCGAGCTACAGCATCGCCGGCTTCACCTATCTTTATCACCGCGCCTACGGCAGCGCGCCCGTGAACCGCGTCTCGTGTCCGGTCCGCAAAGTCGTCGTCGCGCCCGACGGCCTCAGCGTCCGCCTCGCCACCGCGTGCCTGCGCGAGGGCTACATCCATGAGATCAAAGCCGCCGGCGTGCTCCCCGCCGACGGCGGCGCAGCGCTCCTGCACCCCACCGCCTACTACACGCTCAACCGCCTGCCCGATGGCGACCGCATCATCCCCGTCGAGCCGGGCGAGGCCGAGCTCTGCGTCGCACTCGTCCCCGCTTCCGCCACCGCCGTCACCCTGAAACATCCGAGCAAGAAACCCGCCGACTGGAGCAACGACGACGGCGACCAGACGATTCTCCTCGGCACGCTGCCCGGCCTGAAGTTCGACCACGATCAGCTCACCGCGAAAGCCGGCTCGAGGGTGCGCCTCGTCTTCCGCAACAACGACGACATGCTGCACAACTTCGTCCTCTGCGCCCCCGGCCAGGGCCAGGAGGTCGGCACCGCCGCCATGATGCTCGGGATCGACGGCGCCGCAAAAAACTACGTGCCCGATCACGCCGCTGCGCTCTTCCACACCGCGCTCACGCAGCCCGGTACGACCGACACCATTTACTTCACCGCCCCGGCCGCCCCCGGCGACTACGACTACATCTGCAGCTTCCCCGGTCACTCGATGTTGATGAAGGGCGTCTTGCATGTGTCGTCTCCTTAATTGTCTCTTGCCTTTCGCTTACTCCTTACAGTGAAGTAAGGAAATGGAAACCACCGTCACCAGCAAGGGCCAGCTCACGTTGCCCCAAAAGATCCGGCACGCCCTCGGCATCGACGCCGGCACCGTCCTCGAGGTCGAGATCGGCGAGCAGGGCAGCGTCGTGCTTCGCAAAAAAGCCACGCCCGGTTTTTTCGACCAGTTCGTCGGCCTCAAGGCCCGCCACGCTCCGTTCGCCACGGGCGACGAGGCTCGGGAAAGTCTTCGCGTCGCCGAGGATCAGGCTCCGTATCTCACCAAGCCCGCGCCTTCGCGCCGAAAACGCCGCTAAGCCATGCCTGTCGCCCTCGACTCCAACATCCTGATCGACGTCCTCGGCGCTCCGTCGGAGCACACGCCCCACGCCGTCGAGGCGCTCAACTCCGCGCTCACGCGCGGAGCGCTGATCATTTGTCCCGTCGTCGCCGCCGAGACGTCGCTCTATTTCGCCACGGCTGAAGATACGGAGGATACCTTCAAGCGCATGCAAATCCGCCTCTCGCCTTTCGGCTGGCGCGATCTGCATCTCGCCGGGCGCATCTTCCTCGAATACCGCAAGCTCTCCGCCAAGCCCCGCCACCGTGTCGTCGCGGATTTTCTCGTGGCCGCCCATGCCTTTCACCACGCCGATGAACTCATCACGCGCGACCGCGGTTTCTACCGGCACTATTTTCCAAAGCTAAAAATCGTCCACGTCGGCCCCGATTCAATATGAGCAACCCTCCCGTCGATCCCCTCCCCATCGAGCCGCGCAACGGCATTTACGAGCACTACAAGGGCCCGCGCTATCGCGTCTTCGGCATCGCGCGCCACACCGAGACGCTTGAGATCGTCGTCTACTATCAATCGCTGTACGGCGCTTTCGATTTTTGGGTGCGCCCGCACGCCATGTTCACCGCCACGGTCACGATGCCAGACGGCACGGTCAAACCGCGCTTCGCCTATGTCAGCGCTGCTTAAATCAATCGGGCGCGGTCTGCTGGTCGCGATCTTCTCCGCCACGGCCCCGACTCGCGCCGCCCAAACCCCTCCCTCCTCCGACCCGTGGCGCGATGAAGTTCCCGCCATCCTCGCCCGCATTATCGCCCCCACTTTCCCCGCACGCGATTTTCCCATCAGCGATTTCGGCGCGAAGCCCGACGGCACCGATTCCCACGACGCCATCGCGCGCGCCATCGCCGCCTGCGCTGCGGCCGGCGGCGGCCACGTCGTCATCCCAGCCGGCGCGTTTTTCTGCGACGGCCCCGTGCATCTCCAAAGCCACCTCGACCTTCACTTCGCCGCCGGCGCCGTGCTGAAATTCGGTGCCGATCCCGCGCGCTATTTGTCCACCGTCCTCACGCGCTGGGAGGGCACGATGATCATGGCCCACTCGCCGCGCATCTACGCCCGCGACGCCACGGGCATCGCCCTCACCGGCCCCGGTATCATCGACGGCAACGCCCGAGAAACCCTCGCGCTCATGCACAGTCTCAAACCCCGCGACGGCTCCACCGAGCTCCGCAAAATGGGCGCGACCGGGGTTCCCGTTGCCGAACGCGTCTTCGGCGAAGGCCGCTGGCTCCGACCCAGCATGATTCAGTTTCTCGACTGCACGGGCGTCCTCCTCGAGGGCGTCACCGTGCGCGACTCCACGTTCTGGTGCGTCCACCCCACGCTCTGCCGCAACGTCACCGTCCGCGGCGTCACCGTCGAAAGCCTCAATTCCAACAACGACGGTTGTGACCCCGACTCCTGCGCCGATGTGCTCATCGAGGACTGCACCTTTGCCACCGGCGACGACGCCATCGCGATCAAGTCCGGCCGCGATCAGGACGGCTGGCGCGTCGGCCGCCCCTCTGAAAACATCGTCATCCGCCGCTGCACGATGCGCTCCCGCCACAGCGCGCTCTGCATCGGCAGCGAGATGTCCGGCGGCGTGCGGAATGTTTTCATCGAGGACTGCACGCTCGCCTCCGCCAGCTCCGCCTTTTATTTCAAGGCCAACCTCGACCGCGGCGGCGCCGTCGAGCATTTCCGCGCCCGCCGCCTGCAAGCCGAGCAAGTGCGCGAGGGCCTCGTGCGTTTCGAGACCGGCTATCACGGCTACCGTGGAGAAAATCACCCGCCCTCATTCCGCGATTTCGTGATCGAAGACATCGCCTGCCGCGACGCCGTCGCCTACGGCCTCTACATCGAGGGCGTCCCCGCCTCACCGATCCGTGATGTCACGATCCGCCGCGTCACGATTGAAAAAGCCACCGCTCCGCTCTGGCTTCGCCACGCGGAAAACCTCCGCCTCGAAGACGTGAAGATCAACGGCCTCCCCCTTCCTGCTTCCCCGCCCGAAACTCCTGCCGGCGAAAAGAAACTCAAGATCAGCGGCTGACCGGCTGCCCGCGATGCACGTCCTCATCGCCTTCGACAAGTTCAAGGATTGTCTCACGGCCCGCGAGGCGTGCGCGATCGTCGCCGCCGCCCTCCGCGAGAAACATCCCGCTTGGACGCTCGACCCCTGCCCGCTCACCGATGGCGGCGAAGGCTTCTGCGAAATTCTCACCACCGCCGCGAGCGGCCTGCTGGAAAAATTCACCGTCACCGGCCCGCGCGGCGCACCCGTTGAAGCGCCCATCGGTTTCGTCCCCCTCGAAAAAATTCCGCCCGCCGCCCGCCGCCTTCTGGCAATCGAAAATTTCGATGATCGCATCGCGGTCATCGAGATGGCCTCCGCCAGCGGTCTCGCACTTCTCCCCGAGGTTTTCCGCGACCCTTGGCAAACCACCTCGCTCGGCACCGGCCAGCTCATCCGCCTCGCCGCCGAACGCGGCGCCTCCGCGATTCTTCTCGGCGTTGGCGGCAGCGCCACGCACGACCTCGGCCTCGGCGCGCTCCACGCTCTCGGCTTGGAATTTCTCTCCGCCAACGGCGCTTCGCTCCCTCCACCCACGCCCGCGCAATGGCCGCAAATCTCACGCCTCACCGGGAAATTTTCACCCGCGCTCCCGCCCATCCGCATCGCCTGCGACGTCACCAATCCCCTCCTCGGCCCGTGTGGTGCCGCCACCGTCTATGGCCCGCAAAAAGGCCTGCGCCCCGCCGATCTCCCGCGCTTGGAGCAAGCCACCTCGCGCCTCGCCCGCCTGCTCGCCACGCACGGCGGTTGCCCCGACTCGCTGCTGAAAATTCCCGGCACCGGTGCCGCCGGCGGCATCGCCTTCGGCCTGATGGCGGCCGCGCGCGCGGAGATTGTCGCGGGCTTCTCACTCGTCTCCGCGTGGCTCGATCTCGAAGCGCGATTCGCTCGCGCCGATCTCATCATCACCGGCGAAGGCCGCTTCGATGCCAGTTCGCTCAGCGGCAAAGCCCCGGGTGCCATCGCCGCCCGCGCCGCCGCGCTCGGCAAACCCGCGCACGTCTTTGCCGGCTCCATCGCCCTCCCCTCCCCCCGCGAGTGTCACCTATTGGGTGACACTCCCCTCAGCGCGCGCGGCTTGTTTTCGCACGAGATCACGGCGCCCGGCGCTCCGCTCGCCGACGCGTTGCGTGACGCTCCGGCGAATCTCGCCGCCGCCGTGCGCGCGGCGTTTTGATTTCCCGTGCTTCCGACTCGACGGAGTGGACGCACGCCGCACAGTTAAATTTTCCCATGGCCGGCACCCCCCGCGTTTCCCCGTTCAAGCACCTGCTCACGTTTGTCACCGTGACCCTCGGTCTGCTCGGCTGCAGCGCCAGCCAGCCGGCCGCGCAACCCGCTGCCAAAGCCGCCCCGCTCGCCGCGGCCCCCGCGCACGCGTCACCCCTCTTCGTCGCTCCCACGCCCGAACCCGCGCCCGCCGTGATGCTCGGCATCGACGTGCTCGAGGCGGAAGGTTTCGCCGCCGTGAAAGGCAAGCGCATCGGCCTGCTCACGCATCCCGCCGGCGTGAACCGCCGCGGCGAGCGCACCATCGACGTCCTCCGCCGCGCCCCCGGCGTGAAACTCGTCGCGCTGTTCGCTGTGGAGCACGGCATCAACAGCGAATTTCCCGCCAGCCAGAATTACAACGACTACGTGGACAAGCGCACCGGTCTGCCCGTTTTCTCCCTCTACGACGGCAAATCCACCAAAGGCAAAACCGGCCGGCCCACGCCGGCGCAGCTCCGGGGCATCGATGCTCTCGTCGTCGATCTGCAGGACATCGGCGTGCGTTCCTACACCTTTTCCACGCGGATGAACTACGCCATCGCCGGCTGTTTTGAAAACGGCGTGGAGGTGATCGTCCTCGACCGGCCCAACCCGCTCGGCGGACTCAAGGTGGACGGCCCGTCGCTCGACTACGAATTCAAGAGCGGCGTGGGCGCGTTTCAGGTGCCCTACGTGCATGGGCTCACGATCGGCGAACTCGCCCGCATGGCCGCCGGCGCGCCCCGCGTGTTGGAAATTCCCGAGGAAGTGCGCGCCAAAGGCCGCCTCACGGTTATCCCGATGCGCGGCTGGCGGCGCGACATGCGCTGGACCGAGACCGGCCTGAACTTCGTGCCCACCTCGCAGGGCATTCAGGATTTCTCCGCCGTGATGGGCTACGCCATGGTCGGACTCGGTTGCGAATTCAGCGGCTTCACCCACGGCATTGGGAAAAGCTATCAGTTCCGCGGCATCTATTTCAAAGGGAAGTCGCTCGATCAGCTCGAAGCCGATTTGAACGCGCTCCGCCTGCCCGGCCTGAAGTTTCGCCGCGTCTCCGCCCCCGATGAAAAAGGCCAGCCCAAGACCGGCGTCTTCGTGGAAGTCGCCGACTGGGACGACTGGAATCCCACCGAGTTGAGCTTCCACCTGATGCGCCTCGCCTGCCGCTACAACCCGCCCAATCCCTTCGCCAAACTCAGCCCTATCAACACCCGCAGTTTCAACATTCACGTAGGTTCGGCCGCGTGGATGGCCGCGCTCAAGCGCGACGGCGCGAAGGTGGACGTCGAGGGCTTCCTCCGCGACTGGCGGGAAAAAGCGAAAGCCTACCAGCAGCAAAGCCGCCGCTACTGGCTCTACCCGTAGGCACTCCGTTCGCGAGCCGCGCGGGGGCCGCCGAATAATTCATTGCCCCCTTCTCATAATTATTAAATCTCGGCGGCATGCCCCGCCCCGGGAAGATCTCGCAGACCCAGCTCGCGAAACAGCTCGGCATCTCGCAGGCCCTTGTCTCGCTCGCCCTCAACGGCCGCAGCACCGGCATCAACCCCGCCACCTACCGGCGCATCTGGGATCACGCCGTCGCCGCCGGCTACCTCCCCAAGGGGATGCGCGTCAACTCCACCCCGGATTCCGCGCGGGTAAAGCAGGTCGGCTTCATCCTCCGTGCCCCCCTCCGCCTCTACACCCCCAGCACCTACTTCGGCCACGTGCAGCACGGCCTCCACCACGCCCTTGAGGCGCGCGGCTACCGCGCCGTTTTTCTCGGCGCCGAGGACGAGCTCTCTCCCGCGAAACTGGGGAAAATCTTTCACCCCAGCCATCACCTCGGCGGCGTCGCCGTGCTCGGCGAGGTGGCCCGGCCTTTTCTGGCGGCTCTCGCCCGGCTCACTCCTCGCGTCGTCGCCATCTCCGCGCGCTACCCCGGCCTTTGCCACTCCGTCCTCGGTAACGAGCCCCAAGCCCTCGTCGAAATCGTCCGCCATCTCCACGCCCTCGGCCACCGCCGCATCGGCTGGCTCGGGGGCAACGCCTCGCTCGGGCGCCATGGCGCCCGCCTCACCGCCCTCGTCCACGCGCTCGAACAGCAGGGCCTCGCGCTCGATTCGCGCTACACGATGGTCGTGACCCAGGCCGATCGCGCTGAGGGAGGTGAAGCCATTCACGCGCTCCTGCCCCACGCCCGGCGCCGCGATTTTCCCACGGCTTTCGTCACCTATAACACCCAGATGGCCTACGGCGCCGCGCTCGCCCTCCGGCGCGAAGGCTGGAAAATTCCGGGCGACCTCAGCCTCGCCTCGGCTGACGTCTCGCGGCTGAGCGTCGAGGGCACCTTCCGCATCACCGGGGCCGGCGCCAGCCCCGACAAGCTCGGCGCGGCCGCCGCCCGCCTCCTTCTCGACGGGAAACAGCCCGCGCCGTGCTACACCGATCTGGTGCTGCCCGCCCCGCTCCTCATCGGCCGCTCCACTGGCCCCGCGCCAAGATAAGCCGGCGCGGGCACCCCGCCCCACTTCCCCCTTGGCATTTCATAATTATTAAACCTAGGTTTCCCGCGCACCGCCGCGCGACCTTGCCATGACCCCCTACGACTACGCCGTGCTCGTGTTCTATTTCGGATTCATGCTCGCGATCAGCTGGGTCTTCCGCCGCTTCGTCACCAACGTCTCCGAGTATTTCCGCGGCGGCGGCAAAGCCCTCTGGTGGATGGTCGGCGGTTCCGCGTTCATGGTGCAGTTCAGCGCGTGGACGTTTACCGGCGCCGCCAGCAAGGCCTACTCCGACGGCTGGCCGGTCATCGTCATCTACGTGGGCAACGCGCTCGGGTTCCTGTGCAACGCCGTCTACTTCGCGCCCAAGTTTCGCCAGATGCGCGTGGTCACCTTCGTCGAGGCGATCCGCGCGCGCTTCGGCCGCGTCAACGAGCAGTTCTTCACCTGGGTCCAGCTCCCCACCGGCATCCTCCAGGCCGGCATCTGGCTCAACGCCCTCGGCGTGTTCTTCGCGGCCGTGTTCGGCGTCGATCTCGCGCTCACCATCGTCCTCACCGGCACCGTCGTGCTCGTCATGACGCTGCTCAGCGGCAGCTGGGCCGTGCTCGCGGGCGATTTCATCCAGATGCTGATTCTCATGCCCGTCTGCCTCGTGGTCACCGTGCTCTCCTTGCTCAAGGTCGGCGGCGTGGGCGGCTTCCTCGAAAAGCTTCCCCCGTCCCACCTCGATTTGTCGGGCGTGTTCACCGACCGGTTTCTCGCGATGTGGATCGTCGCGATGCTGCTGAAACAATTTCTCTCCACCAACAACATGACCGACGCCTCGCGCTACCTGTGCGTGAAGGACAGCCGGCACGCCCGCTGGGCCGGCTATCTCGGCGCCTCGCTGTTTTTTGTCGGCATCCTCATCTGGTTCGTGCCGCCGATGGCGGCGAGAATCCTGCACCCCGACCTGCAGGCGATGTTTCCCCACATGAAAAATCCCGCCGAGGCTTCCTTCATCGCCATCGCGCGCGAGGTGCTGCCCACCGGCATGATGGGCCTGCTCGTGTGCGGCATCCTCGCCTCCACCATCTCGACGATGGACGCCGGCCTGAACAAAAACGCCGGCATCTTCATCAAGAATTTCTACCAGCCCGTGCTGCGCCCCGGCGCGACCGACCGGCAGCTCCTCCGCGCCAGCAAGCTCGCGACGATCGTGCTCGGCTTCCTCGTCACGTTCGTCGCGTGGCGGCTCAGCCAGTTGCAAGGGCTCACGCTGTTCAGCCTGACCGTGCGGTTCAGCGCGCTGGTGAGCACGCCGTTCGCGATTCCCCTGTTCTGGGGCATGATCGTGAAAGACACTCCGCCCTGGGCCGGCTGGAGCACGGTCGCGGTCGGCTTTTGTTCATCACTCTTCGCGACCTACCTCCTCACGCCCGACGCCGCCGCCCATTTTTTCGGGCGCGCCACGCCCCTCTCCCAAGCCTCGATGGAATATTGGGAGCAGGGCATCGCCACGCTGCTCAACCTCCTCGTCGGCACCGCGTGGTTCTTCGGTACGAAAAAGTTCTGGGACCGCTCTTCGGCCGACGACCGGGCCCGGGTCACGCAGTTCTTCGCGAACCTGCAACGCCCGATTGATTTCGCGCGCGAGGAAGGCGCCGACAGCGACGCCCGCCAGTCCTCCCTCATCGGCTGGCTCTGCCTCGCCTACGGCGCGTTCGTCTCCCTGCTGGCCTTGGTCCCAAATCCGCTGATCGGCCAGCTCTCTTTTGTTTTCTGCGGCGGACTCGTCGCCATCATAGGTGCCGTGCTCCTCGCCTCCGCGCGCCGCGCCGCGCGCCTGCCCTCATGAGTTTTCGCGGTCAACTCATCCAGCTCCCGCCCAATCGCGTCTGGCGCACGTATCAAGGCGGCCGCACGCTCGATCACCTCGGCGGCGCGCTAGCCCTCGCCGATTCCCATTTTCCCGAGGACTGGATCGCCTCGACCACGCGCGCCACCAACCCGGCCCGCGAACACCTCGTCGAAGGCCTCTCCTCCGTGCGCCTCGGCCACGACCCTACCCCCCACGACTTCGCTCAACTCCTCGCGAGCGATCCCGCCGGTTTCCTCGGCACCACCCACGCCGCGCGTTTCGGCGCCTCACCGCAACTCCTCGTGAAGCTTCTCGATCCCTCGATTCGCCTTCACTTCCAAGTTCATCCCACGGCGGCCTTCGCGCAGAAACTCCTTTCCGCTCCCTCGGGAAAAACCGAGGCCTACCACATCCTCGCCGTGCGCGACGATCTCCCGCACCCGCCCTATTTGTATCTCGGCTTTCAGCGCCCCCCGACACGCGAGACGCTTCGTCGCATGATCGAGGCGCAGGACATCGCCGCCCTGGAAGCCTGCTTCGACAAAATTCCCGTCAACGTCGGCGACACCCTCATCGTCCCCGGCGGCGTGCCCCACGCGCTCGGGCCGGGCCTCCTGCTCGCGGAGATCCAGGAGCCAAGCGACCTCGTCGTGCGTTTCGAGTTCGAACGCGGCGGCTACGTGCTCCCCGAGTCCGCGCGCTTTATGGGCCGCGGACTCGATTTCTGCCTCGATGTGTTCGACTTCACGCCTTGGCCGCACGAGCGCATTCGCCTGGAAGCCTTCTGTCCACCACGCCGCCGCCGCGCGCTCGGCCCCGATTCCCACCAGGACGATCTCATCGGACCTGAGCGCACCCCGTGCTTCCGCGTTCGCAAAAGCCACGTGCGCGGTCCCGTCACGCGCAACGAGAGCGAATGCTTCATCGGCATCGTCACCGCCGGCGCCGCCACGCTCACCGTCGGCGGCGAGGCGCATTCGCTCCGGCCCTTCGATAAATTTTTCATCCCCGCCGCACTCGGCCCGTGGCAACTCGCACCCGCGCCCACGGTCGAGCTGCTCGAATGTTATCCGCCCGCCACCTGACGTTTTTTCGCATGTCTAAAATCCCCCATCTCGTCGCCGTGCTCACGCCGCAGGAAGCCGCCGGATTTTTGCCCGACCCTCTATTCGCCGAGTTGCGCGCGCTCGCCGATCGGTTCCACCTGCTCGATCCGAGCGCGCTCGATGCCGCGGCGTTCCACCGCGCCCTCGCCGAACTCGATCCCGACGTACTCGTCGCTTGCTGGAAGACCCCTGCGCTCGCCGCCCCGTTGCCTCCGCGCCTGCGCTACATCTGCTACCTCGCCGGCTCGCTCAAAAGACTTCTTGCCCGAGCCCACTTCAGCCGCGCCCTCCTCGTCACCAACTGGGGCGGCTCCATCAGCCGCACCGTCGCCGAAGCCGCGCTCCTCCACATCCTCGCCTGCCTCCGCCAAGCCTCCCACTGGGCCGTCGCGATGCACCAGCCCGGCGTCGCCGCGTGGAAAAGCGATTTCGTCTCCTCCCGCTCCCTTTTCGGCCGCCGCGTCGGCCTCCACGGTTTCGGCCCCGTCGCCCGCGAACTCGTCGCCCTCCTGCGCCCGTGGGGCTGCCCCGTCGCCGTCTTCGCGCCCAACTTCACCGACGACCTTGTGCTCACGCACCGCGTCGCGCGCGCCTCTTCCCTCGACGCGCTCTTTTCCGAAAACGAAATCCTCGTCGAACTCGCCCCGCTCATTCCCGAAACCACCGGCATCATCACGGAACGCCTGCTCCGTCTCATCCGCCCCGGCGGCGTCTTCGTGAACGTCGGCCGTGGTGCCACCGTTGACGAGGTCTCCCTCCTCCAGCTCGCCCGCGAGGGGAAAATCTCCATCGGCCTCGACGTTTACACGCACGAACCTCTCCCCGCCGACAGCGGCTTCCGCGCGCTCCCCGCCGTCAATCTCACGCCCCACACCGCCGGCCCCACCAGCGACCACTACCCCGAAGCCGGCGCGTTCGCCCTCAAAAATCTCCGCGCCTACGTCGAAGATCGCCCGCTCGAAGCCGTCGTCACTCCCGAGATTTTCGACCAGACCTCGTAGTTTTCGCATTCAAATTCTCCCCTCCAATCAATCCTCCTCCCTCGGAGATCCAACCCCAGCCCCTTCTAGAAACCGCCCGTCCCGCCTGCTTCTCCCTGAAAACTTGTAACCTATTAGGTTACAAACCCATTTTCGTCATGCG
>JANYBX010000384.1 GCA_025360615.1 Opitutia bacterium | reverse complement strand
AGCGTGGAAGAGGGCATCATCGGAATCACCGACATGGTTTCGCGCCCAGGGTTACAGCCCGATTTGCGCGAGCCGGAGGCGGACCGTTTACAGCCGCACTCGTCGCAAACGGAGGGCGGTGGTGATAACGGAGACCGAGCTGAGGCTCATCGCCACGCCGGCGAGCATCGGGCTGAGCAGCACGCCGAAGAATGGGTAGAGCGCGCCCGCCGCGATGGGGACGCCGAGCGCGTTGTAGACGAACGCGAAGAAAAGATTCTGGCGGATGTTGCGCATCGTCGCGCGCGAGAGACGGATCGCCTTTGCGATGCCGCGCAGATCGCCTTTCACGAGGGTGATGCCGGCGCTCTCCATCGCGACATCGGTGCCGGTGCCCATCGCGATGCCGACATCGGCGGCGGCGAGCGCGGGCGCGTCGTTGACGCCGTCGCCGGCCATCGCGACGACCTGGCCGCCTTGCTTGAGCGCGTTGACCTTGGCGATTTTGCCGGCGGGCTCGATCTCTGCCTCGAACTGGTCGAGCCCGAGCTGGCGCGCGACGGCTTCGGCGGTGCGGCGGTTGTCGCCCGTGGCCATGACGAGTTTCACGCCGAGGGCGTGCAATTGCGCGATGGCTTCGCGCGTGCTCTCCTTGATCGGATCGGCGACGACGAGGATGCCCGCGGCGCGCCCGTCGATGGCGGCGAAGAGCGCGGTCCTGCCGTCGGCTTGAAGCGCGGCGGCACGCTCGGAGAGTGCAGCGGGAACGGCAACGCCCTCGGCTTCGAGGAATTTTAATTTGCCGACGAGCACGGCGCGGCCGTCGATCTGGCCGGCGACGCCACCGGCGGTGACGGACCTGAAATCTGCGACATCGCGCAGGACGATTTTCTTTTCTTCGGCGCCGCGCACGATGGCGGCGGCGAGCGGATGTTCGGAGGAACGTTCCAACGAGGCGGCGAGGCTCAGCAAGGTTGGCTCGTCGAAACCCGCGGCGGGCAGGATGTAGGTGAGCCGCGGCTTTCCCTCGGTGAGCGTGCCGGTTTTGTCGATGACGAGCGTGTTCACCTTGCCGAGGAGTTCGAGCGCCTCGGCGTTTTTCACGAGCACGCCGGCCTGCGCGCCGCGGCCGACGCCGACCATGATCGACATGGGCGTGGCGAGTCCGAGCGCGCACGGGCAGGCGATGATCAGCACGGCGACGGCGTTGACGATCGCGTAGGCGAGACGCGGCTCGGGGCCGACGAAGAACCAGACGAGGAACGTGATTACCGCGATGGCGAACACCACGGGCACAAAGACAGCCGCCACTTTATCCACCAAACCCTGGATCGGCGCGCGGCTGCGCTGGGCGTCGGCCACCATTTGCACAATGCGGGCGAGCAAGGAATCGGCGCCGACTTTGTCCGCGAGAAACACGAAACCGCCAGTGCCATTGACAGTGCCGCCGGTCACGCGGTCGCCGGATTTTTTCTCCACGGGCAGCGATTCGCCGGTGATCATGGATTCGTCGATGGACGACGTGCCTTCCTCGATGACGCCATCGACGGGAATTTTCGCGCCGGGTCGCACGCGGAGTCGGTCGCCGGCTTTCACGTCGGCGAGCGGGACCTCGGCGTCGCCGGTGGGCGTGACGCGCAGCGCGGTCGGTGGCGCGAGATTGAGCAGGGCTTTCATCGCGCTGGAGGTTTGGGCGCGAGCGCGCAGCTCCAGCACCTGGCCGACGAGCACGAGCACGACGATGACGGCGGCGGCCTCGAAATAAACGTCGATGGCACCGTGTGGTTTCATCGCCGCCGGAAAAATATCCGGCAGGAAAAACGCGACGACGCTGTAGAGCCACGCGGAGCCGACGCCAAGCGCGATGAGCGTGAACATATTCCAGTGGCCGTTGCGGAGGGACCGCGCGCCGCGCACGAAAAACGGCCAGCCGGCCCAGAGCACGACGGGCGTCGAGAGGAGAAATTGCGTCCAGCGGCTGAGCGGGGAATTCGCGATGTGCATGAGCGACGGCACGAGATGCACCATCGCGAGCACGAAGACCGGCACCGCGAGCGCGCCGCCGATCCAGAGGCGACGGGTCATATCGCGGAGTTCGGCGTGGTCGTCATCGAGGTCGGCGGTGGTGACAGTTTTGAGTTCGAGGGCCATGCCGCAGATGGGACACGCGCCGGGATGGTCCTGCTGGATTTGCGGGTGCATCGGGCAGGTGTAGATCGGTTTCCCCGCGGCGGGCGCGACCCACGCGGGATTTCGCTCGAGTGCCATGCCGCACTTCGGGCAGTCCCCGGGTTGATCGGAGACGACGCCCTCGCACATCGGACAATAATATTTCGCGGCGGTCGGCGGCTTTACCGCGGCATCGTGATGATGCCCGTGCTCGTCTGGGTCGCTATGGGCGGTGGGTGAGTGGTGAGGGTGGTTCATGGGAGTGCTGACGGAGCAGGAGAAGCAATCTTACACCTTTTCTGCCAAATGTCGGGTTAGTGGTGTTTATACCGGTCGACGCCTTTGAGGTCGTTTCACCAGATCGTCTGGTGGCAGAGGAAGCATTGATTGACTTCAGTCTTCTCGCGGTGGGCGAGCCTCTCGCCAAACTATCGGATCGTCCTCGTAGCGACGCCTACATAAAACCTTCCAAACCCATCCCTCACCGGCTTTGGACCGGGGCCTACGCTGGTCATTTGTGATCTGGTTTGCGCCGACTGTGATCTCGGATGACTCAAACGTGATCTCGTTTTGGTCAAACGTGATCTCGTTTGAGCCATTCGTGATCTCAGTTGTGACAAACGTGATCCCGGAAACGAAAAACGTGACCTCAGTTCGACTAAACGTGATCTCGTTTTAGCCAAACGTGATCTCAACTCAGTCAAAACTGATCCCAGTTGGGACAAATGTGATCTCGGATTCGACCAAGGTGATCTCGGAGGCGAGAAACGTGATCTCACCTTGGCGTTGGTGGAGCGGCCTGACAGTCTCTACATGAGTGCGGGGTTGAGGAGAGGAAGGCGGCGGGCGAGGACGCGGTCGAGGAGGAGGAGCACGATGAGACTGGCGGCCATCAGCGGGAGTAGGGCTGAGAGCAGGACAGCGATAACGACCGCGGCGCGAGAGGCGCGGAAAAGCGACGAGGGTGCGGTGGGGGCGGCGAGCTGGCCGGCGGGGCGGCGGGACCACCAGAGGAGGACGCCGGTGAGGGCGAGCACGATGATGCCGAGGCAGGCGAGGAGGCCGAGGAGCTGGTTGGCGAGGCCGAAGAGCTGGCCCTCGTGCGCGATGATGCCGAAGGAATAAAATTTCGCGATGCGGCCGAAGTCGCCGTAGCGGATGTCGGCAAGGATTTTTCCGGAATACTGGTCGAGGTGAATGTAGGCGCGGGTGAAGGCGCGGTTGCGATCGGTCAGGATGGAATAAACGCCGGCCGGGCCTTGGGGGAGAGCGATGGCGTAGGCGTCGGTGACGCGGCGTTCGGCCGCGATGGCCATCACGCGGGTGAGAGAAAGCTGAGAGCTGAGAGCTGAGAGCTGGGAGTTGAGCGATCGAAGCAGGAGCGGCGTGGTGTTCGGCGTGGGGATCGTCGGGCGGAGGGGTGGAGGCGACGGCGGCGACTTTTTCGGCGGTGGCTTTGTCCTTGAGATACGGGGACCAGCCGCCGAGGAGTTCGGAGCGGTGGGCGCTGGCGGCGGTTTCGCGCGGCTGCCATTCGCCGGCGGCTTGGGCGAGGGTGCGGGCCCATTTGCCGCCGAGGGGCGTCCACTGGATGCCGGTCGCGAGGAGGAGGAGAATCACGACGGAGAGCCAGACGGCGGGCACGGCGTGGAGATCGCGGAGGAGCGCGCGTCGGCCGGACGCGAAACGGGGGAGCAGAAATCCTCGCACAGTGAAGGGCCGCGGCCACCAGAGGTAGAGGCCGGAAACGAGGAGGACAAACGCCCAGCTCGCGGCGAGTTCGACGAGGAGCTCGCCGGGGAGACCGGCGAGAAGCGTGCCGTGGAGATCGTGGAGAATGCGCATGGGGCGCGTGGCGTCGGCGATGGTGCCGGTGATCGCTCCGGTGGCGGGATCGACGAAGACGGAAAGTTTTCCGGGGCCGGAGCCGAACTGCACCTCGGTGGTGCGACCGGGGCGGGCGGCGGGAATGAATTGGGTCGCGGAGAGTTTTGGAAAGGCGGCGCGGGCGGCGGCGAGCTGGGCGTCGGGCGAGAGAAGTTGTGAGGCGGAGATGGGGGCGTTGAAGAGGTCGCGGTATTTCCATTCCTCGAATTGCGGTTTCCAGAGATAGAGCGAGCCGGTGACGGCGAGAAAGATGGCGAACGGCGCGACGAAGAGGCCGGCGAAAAAATGCCAGCGCCAGACGGCGCGGTAGAGCGCGCCGGGGGAATTTTCGATTTTCGATTCGGGTTTTTCGAGGGAAGGGGAGGGCATGGGGATCAGTAGCGCCAGTTCAGCTCGGTGAAGAAGGTGCGCTCGGGCATGGGGTGGAAGACGTGGTAGCGGAAGTCGCCGACGTTATCCACGCCGAGGGAGGCGGTGAGATTTTTGTGGAGGGTGGCGGTGGCCTTCGTGTCGATGACGAGGTAGTCGTCGGTGCCGCCGTAGCCGCCGAGGGGATCGGTGTTGTCGAGGGTGTTGAACTGGTGGCTCGACGTGCGGAGCTGGGCGTTCAGCGAGAGCCACGGGGTGGTGCGCCAGGTGAGGCCGGCGCGCGTCTGCCAATAGGGGATACGCGGGACTTGCTTGCCTTCGCTGGCGGCGAGGCCGGGGTTTTTGATGATTTTCGCGCTGGTGAAACTGACGGCGACGTAGGTGTCGAGGGAGTCGAAGAGGAATTTTTTCCGATCAAAGCTGAGTTCGGCGCCGCGGGTGAGGATTTTTCCGACGTTGGTGTTGCCGCTGAGGGAGGTGCCGTTGGCGAGGAGGGTGGTCTGGTTGAGGATGGCGCGGCGGACATCTTCCTCGAAGAAGCTGAGGCGGAGGAGGCCGGCGGCGAGGGTGCGCTCGATGGTGAGGTCCTTGGCGAGGTCGCGTTCGGGGCGGAGATTCGGATCGCTGTTGGTGATAGAGCCGGTGGCGCCAATGGAGCCTTGGAAGAGTTCGCCGATGGTGGGGAAGCGGTAGGCTTCGGCGAGGGAGAAGCGGGCGTTCCAGCCTTTGGCGGGCTGCCAGGCGATGGCGACCTTGGGGGAGAGGGCGGATTGGGTGCGCTCGGCGTAGGCGGTGGTGACGCGGGTGGTGACGCCGGCGGTGGTGAAGTCTTTCGCGCGAGCGCCGTCGTAGGCGCGCCAGGATTCCCAGCGGAGGCCGGGGGTGAGCTGCCAGCCGGGGGCGAAGGTCCAGATGTCCTGCGCGTAGAAGGCGTGGGTGCGGGTCTTGCCGCCGTTGCCGTTGTTGAGGGCGGTGCGGGCGCCGTGGTCGAGCCAGTTGCTCATCACGTATTGCGAGGAGTCGGTGAAGTAGCGGTCGAAGTGGTAGCCGAGGGCGGGGGCGTGGTCGGAGAGCGGACCGCTGGCGGCGCGGTAGCCGAGCTTGGCATCGAGGGATTGCCAACCGGTGCGGCCGACGATGGTGCCGAGGCCGGCGCCGCCGAACCGGGCGGCGGGGAGGGCGGCGGTGGCGGCGTAGGACTTGTCGCGGAGGACATCGTAGAGGCTGCCGGCGAGGGTGAACTGGAGGCCCTCGTCGGCGTCGTGGGCGAGGACGAAGGCGTTGATGACATCGGCCTGGCGGCGCTGGCCGAGGCCGAACTGCGCGGGGAGAATGGTAAACGTGCGGCCGGCGGTCTCGATTTTGCCGGCCCAGACTTCGGCGCCGGTAGCGTCGCGGAGGTAAGTCTCGGGACGTTCGCGGTCCTCGACGTTGGTCCAGTAGGCGAAGGTGTAGCGGAGCGTGGTGTGCTCGGAGAATTCGTAGCCGAGCTTCGCCTTGAAGAGATCGTGGACGGCCTTGGTGGGGCCCTCGGCGCCGTAGATGATGCGGGGCTCATTGCTGAAATCGACATCGGTGCGCGCGCCGGTGGCGAGGAGACCGCCGGTCGCGGGGGCGGCGGTGGCGGAGGTGTTGACGGTCCAGAATTGGGTCGAGGCGCTCTGGTTATCGAGGTGATTAACGAAGGCGTAGTAGCTGAATTTGCCGACGCGATCGCCGATGGAAACGAATCCGGTGGAGCCGTGGAGGTGGTCGTCGGTGCCGTATTCGCGGAAGTTGTGATAGAAATACTGGCCCGTCGCCGAGGCGGTGAATTCGGAAGGCATCTTCGTCGTGATGAGCACGGAGCCGCCGATGGAATTGCCGGCGTAGAGGGCGGAGAACGGGCCGTAGATGACGGCGACTTTCTCGATCTCCTCGGGGGCGACGAGGAACCAGCGGGGGGAATTACCGAAGCCGGTGCCGAGAAAATTGGAGAGGAGGAGACCGTCGGCGAGGACGACGGTGCGGCCGGTCTGGCGGTTGGAAGTGCCGCGGATGCCGACCGGGGCGTTTTTATCGCCGATGAAACGCTCGCGAATGAAGATGTTGGGGAGATTGCGCAGCGCGCCAACGGTGGTGGTGAGATTGAGGGCCTTCAGGTCGGCGGCGAGCACCTGCTGGGTGACGGCGGGAGCTTTTTTGTCGAACGTGGCGGGGTTGGTTTCGACGAGATAGTCGTCGAGGCGCGTGGGCGGCGCGGCCGTCGTGGCGGCAAGGTCGCCGGAAAAGGAAGCCTCCGCGTGGACGGTGCGGGCGAGAATGAGGGAAAGGGTGAGAAGGGAAAATCGTTTCATGATGCTGCGATGGACTGAACGGAGGCGGTGGAATGCGCGTGCGCACGCGGGTGCGTGGAAGCGCAGGGACGTCGCGTCGCGAGGACGCGAGGCGTGCAGGAGCGTGCGCGGGTCGGCGACCCGGGCGGCTCGGTTCAGGCCAGCGCGCGCGGCGGCGGCAACGGGGGCGCGGCGCGGTCGGCGGTCGGGATCAAGGGGTCGCTAGGCGACCAACGAAAAATGGCGGACGCGACGATGAGCGGGGCATCGGCGGGGGCGAAGACGAGCAGGATTTTCCCGAGGGATTTTCCGGGTGACCCGGGGGTGGTGGAGTCGGCGGCGGACTCTTTTTGCTTCGCATCGGCGACGGCGTGGCAGATGGCGCACATGCCATCGGGCGTGAACGTTTTGGCAACGGCTTCAGAGAACGTCATCGTCTCCGAGTAATTCGCGATCATGCGGCCCCAAGCGAAGGTCTGCACCAAATCCCAGTGGCTGCCGGTGGCGAGAAGCCACGCGGTGAGCGTGAGGATGAGGGAGAGTTGGCGGCGCATGCGGGACGGCGGCGAGGTAGCGACCGTGCGCAGCGGAGGGCAAGCGTGGAGAAAATCCTAGAAGGGAAACGTAACGGGATGGTTGGAATTCTGATGGGCGCGTGGGCTGCGTTGTTGGCGGAGAGAACGATGGCGGAGGCGGCGGCAATGGGCCGTCAGGTCGCGGACTTTAACTTCCGCTCGTGCAGCCAGGCGAAGATCACGGGGGTGACGACGAGGATGTGGAGGAGCGACGAGATCATGCCGCCGACGACGGGGGCGGCGAGGGGACGCATGACTTCGACGCCGGTGCGCGTGCTCCAAAAAATCGGGAGGAGGCCGGCGATGGCGGTGGCGACGGTCATGACTTTCGGACGGAGACGGAGGCGGGCGCCGGCCTTGATCGCGGCGAGTAACTCGCGGCGATCAAGTTGAGAGGTGAGAGGTGAGAGTTGAGAGCCGGAGCAGCGGGCAGCTTTGGCGGCGAGGGCGTTCTTCACCGATTCCTCGAGGTAGACGACCATCACTACGCCGGTCTGGATCGCGGTGCCGAAGAGCGCGATGTAGCCGACCCAGACGGCGACGCTGAAATTGTAGCCGAGCATCCATTGCAGCAGCACGCCGCCGGTCAGCGCGAAGGGCACGGCGAGAATCACGTGCGCGGCTTCGGCGAGGGAATGAAAAATCATCGTGAGAATGACGAAGATGATGAGCAGCACGACGGGCATGATGAGCAGAAGGGTTTTTCGCGCGCGGAGCTGGTTCTCATATTGGCCGCTCCACTCGATGGTCATGCCGGGATCGAGTTTCACCTCGGCGGCGAGGCGGGCTTTGGCTTCGTCGACGAAGGAGCCGAGGTCGCGGCCGGTGACGTTGGCCTGCACGAAGGTGCGGAGGCGGCCATTTTCGCTGCCGATTTCGCTGGGGCCGGTGACGCGCTGAATCGTGGCAACCTGTCCGAGGGGAACGTAGGCGCCGGCCGGCGTGGCGAGGGGAATCGCGGCGAGGCGGTCGAGATCTTCGCGGTCGGCGCGTTCGAGTCGGACGGAGATGGGCCAGCGTTCGCGGCCTTGGAGCGTGGTGGTGACGGTTTTCCCGCCGAGGCCGGTTTCGGCGACGTCGAGGACATCGGCGATGCTGAGGCCGTAGCGCGCCATGGCGGCGCGGTCGGCGACGATTTCGAGGTAGGGTTTGCCTTGGACGCGCGACGGGGCGACGCCGGTGGCGCCGGGGATTTTGTGCACGACTTGCTCGATCTCGAAGGCCTTGCGCTGAAGGGCATCGGGATCATCACCGAAGATTTTAATGCCGAGCTGGGCGCGAATGCCGGTCGAGAGCATGAGGATGCGGTTCTCGATGGGCTGGAGGAATCCCGGGACGTAGCCGGGGACCTGCATGAGTTTCGCGGAGAATTCGGCGATGAGTTTTTCCTTCGTCAGGCCCGGGCGCCACTCGGCGGCGGGTTTCAACATGATCGTGGTCTCGATCATCTCGGTGGGCGCGGGATCGGTGGCGGTGTCGAAGCGGCCGAGTTTGCCGGGGACAGAGAGGACCTCGGGCGTTTCGCGGATGGCGCGATCCTGCCACGCCATGATGCGTTTCACCTCCGTGATCGAGGTGCTCGGGAGCAGCACGGGCATGAAGAGGAGCGAGCCTTCCTGCAGCGTGGGCATGAACTCGGAGCCGAAGCCGTGGGGCAGCTTCGCGGCCAGTTGAGGGTGGAGGGTTGAGAGTTGAGAGACGAGGCGGCCGGGAAGGCCGAAGGCGAGGATGACGCAGAAGGCGAGGAGCGTGGCGGCGAGGGTGAGGACGGTTTTGCGACAGCGTAGGGCCCAATCCAGGACGGGATCGTAGATCGCGAGGAGGGCGCGCATGACCCAGTTGCGCTCCTCGGCGTGGAAGGGGCCGCGCACGAGCAGCGTGCAGAGCACGGGGACGAGCGTGACGGCGAGGACGGTGGCACCGACCATCGCGAAAGTTTTCGTCCACGCGAGCGGGTGAAAAAGTTTTCCCTCCTGGCCGGTGAGTTGAAAAATGGGGACGAAGGCGAGGATGATGATGCCCATCGCGAAGAAGATCGGGCGGCCGACTTGTTGCGAGGCGGCGAGGGTGACGTGCCAGGTCTCGTCGCGCGTGAGCGGGCGGGCGAGTTTGTGCTCCTCCTGCTCGCAGTGGCGGATGACGTTTTCGACCATCACGATGGCGGCGTCGACGAGGACGCCGATGGCGATGGCGATGCCGGTGAGCGACATGATGTGCGACTGGATGCCGAACTCCTTCATCAAAATAAACGCGATGAGGATCGAGGCGGGCAGCGGGAGCGTGACGATGAGGATACTGCGGAAATGAAAGAGGAAGATCACGTGCATCAGCGTGACGAGGAGGACGGATTCCCAGAGCGTGTGCTTGAGCGTGTCGATGGCGCGGTCGATGAGATCGCTGCGATCGTAGAACGGCTCGATGGTGACGCCGGGAGGGAGGCCGGGGGAGATTTGCGCGAGCTTGGCCTTCACGTCCTTGATGACTTGGTAGGCGTTTTCGCCGGAGCGCATGACGACGGCGCCGCCGACGACTTCGTGGCCGTCGATGTCGAGGATGCCGCGGCGGTAGTCGCCGCCGATCTGAACGGTGGCGACGTCGCGCAGGTAGAGCGGGGTGCCTTCGCGGACGGCGAGGGCGATGCCCTCGATGTCGCTGATTTTTTCGACGAGGCCGCGGCCGCGGACGACGAACTCCATGCCGTTTTCATCGAGGGTGCGGCCGCCGACGTTGAGATTGTTTTTGGCGAGCGCCTCCATGACTTGCTGGAGCGAGACGCCGAGTTGCTTCATGCGTAGCGAGGAGACCTCGACTTGGTATTGGCGAACGAAGCCGCCAATGCTCGCGACTTCAGCGACGCCGGGGACGGCGGCGAGTTGGTAGCGGACGAAGTAGTCTTGGAGGGCGCGGAGGGAGCCGAGGTCGTGGGACGGTGAGCGCGGAGCGCTGGGGGAGTGGAGAGGCGAGAGTTGAGAGTTGAGAGACGGAGGCGGAGTAGGAGCGTGAGGGAGTTCGCTGCCTGCGGGGGTGGGGGAGACTTTCAGGTAGTATTCGTAGACCCAGCCGAGGCCGGTGGCGTCGGGGCCGAGGCGGGGAGTGACGCCGGCGGGGACGACGTTGCTGAGGTAGCTGAGGCGCTCAAGGACGCGGGTGCGGGCGAAGTAGTTGTCGAGCTTGTCGTCGAAGATGATCGTGATGAGCGAAAATCCGAACATCGACGTGGCGCGCACGGTGCGCACGCCGGCGAGGCCTTGGAGATTAACGGAGAGCGGATAGGTGATCTGGTCCTCGATTTCCTGCGGGCTGCGGCCTTCCCAGTCGGCGAAGACGATGACCTGATTTTCGCTGAGATCGGGAAGGGCGTCGATGGGGACGCGGCGCACGGCGAAAAGCCCCCAGCCGAAAAGGAGGAGCGTGGCGCAGAGAACGAGGAAGCGATGCTGGAGCGACCACTTGATGAGGGCGTTGATCATCGGGATTTCGGGCGGGGATTCGGAGCGGTCGGGGGCGGCCGCGCTCCCGGGGAATCAGGGGACTTCGCTGCCGCAATCGAGCATGGCGGAGCCGAAGAAGGGATTTTTCAGCGGGGCGGCGCGTTGCACCCAGCGGCCGTGGCGGAGGACCGGCGACATGGGGCACTGGAAAATTTTCAGGCCGAGCTCGGCGCGTTGCGGCTTGAGCAGATCGGCAACGGCGGTGCTCCATGGCTCGAAAGAGCGACGGGCGGTTTTGAGGTCGGTGCCGGGCGCGATGGACGGGAGCGCACTGAAGGGCTGGGCGGCGGCGGCGAGCGCGGGGAATTTTTTTTGGTAGGCGGCGTAGTCATCGGCGGCGAGGGCGGCGGCGGAATCGATGGCGGCGGTGGCGAGGGCGGAGAAGTTGAGAGATGAGGGTTGAGAGTCGAAAGCCGGAGATTGAGCGCGAGTGAGCTCGCGGCCGGTGGGTGAGGTGGGGGTGGGCGGAGGCGAAGAGGCCGGTCGGAGACCGGCCCCACTTTCGGAGGTGAGCTGGGCTTGGGCGTCGAGGAGGAGGGCGCCTTGGGTGACGACGTTTTCGTTTTCGGAGAGACCGGAAAGAATCTCGACGGCGGTGTCGCCGCGGCGGCCGAGCTTGAGGGCGCGGGGTTCGTAGGAGTTGTCACCGCGATCGACATACGCGATGGGGCCGGAGCCGCCGTCGAGCACGGCGGCACGGGGGACGGTGAGCACAGCGGGCGTGGTGACGTGCACGCGGCCTTCGGCGAGCACGCGGTGCGGAAGGGCGTGGTGTTCGCCGGCGGTGCCGAAGTGCGGGTTGGAGAGAACGACGCGGACTTTGGTGGTGCGCGTCATTTCGTTGAAATTCGGATCGATGAAGGCGATGGGCGCGGCGATGACTTCGCCGGGCACGGCGCGCGTGGTGATCTCGACGTTCTGGCCGAGGGCGAGCCATGGGATGTCCTGCTCGTAGGCGTCGAAGACGAACCACATTTTGGAAAAATCGGCGAGGCCGAGGAGCTTGTCGCCGGTCTTGAGCCACTGGCCTTCGTAGAGGGTTTTCTCGATGACGGTGCCGTCGACGGGGGCGACGATGGTGGTGACGAGTTCGGGTTCACCGCGCTTGAGGAGTTCGTCGAGCTGCGCGGCGGTGAGGCCCATCTGCGTAAGGCGGGCGCGGGCGGCGGGGAGGGCGGGGGCGGCGAGTTCGCCGGCGCGGGCGAGTTGGACGAGGTCGCGCTGGGCGGCTTGGAGTTCGGGGCTGTAGAGCGTGTAGAGCGGCTCGCCGGCGCGGACGGTGACGCCGACGGAGGTGACGAACAGTTTCTCGACGCGGCCCTCGGCGCGGGCGGTGAGGAGGCGATGGCGGGAATCGTCGTCATCGATCATGCCGGCGACGCGGAGGGTGCGCGTGAGGGGTTGCTTCGCGACGGGGGAGGTGGCGACGCCGATGGTGGTGATTTGAGAGGCGCTGAGCGCGACGCCGCCGGTGGAGGACGCGGCGGAGGCGGCGACGAGATCCATGCCGCAGATGGTGCACTTCCCCGGTTTATCCGAGGTGATCCACGGGTGCATCGGGCAGCGATAGGCGGCGGATTTTGTCTCGCGTGCGTGATCGTGCGTGGGCTCGGCGGCGTGGGCCGCGTCGACGGCGAGGCCGAACGCGAGGAGGGCGAGGAGCAAAAGGCGTTTCATGATTGGTCGGCGCCGGTGAGCGTTTCGAGGAGGGCGGCGGCGCGGTGGTAGTCGGCGAGGTTGTTCGCGAGGGAGGTTTGCGCGGCGCGGAGATTTTTTTCAGCGGAGACGAGGTCGAAGAGATTGCTCTGGCCGGAGACGAGGGCGGAGCGGGTATTCTCGACGGCGCTGCGGGCGAGCGGGAGGAGGCGATCGCGGTAGAGCTCGACGTTTTCGCGGGAGGTGACGAGGCGTTGCCACATCTCGCGGACATCGGCGGCGGTGCGGGTGCGGAGCGCGGCGGCGTCGAGCGTGGCGGCTTCGCGGCGGCGGTCGGCCTCGCGTTGGGCGGAGCGGTATTTGGAGTTGTTCAACCAAGGCAGACTGACGGAGACGGCGGTGTCGTAGCCGTCGAAGGCTTGGCTGGCGCCGTTGGCGTGGCGAGCGCGGAGCATGACCTCGGGGTCGGGGCGCCAGACGCGGTCGGCGAGATCGCGGGCGAGCTCGGCGACGGCGATGCGGGCCTCGGCTTCGCGGAGTTCGGGGCGGCGGGCGAGGGCGCGGGCCTGCGCTTCTTCGAGGGTGGCGAAGGCGGCGGGGAGGGCGGGTGGGGCGAGTTCGCCGACGGGAGATTGGGCGGGGAGATTGCGCGCGAGGTTGAGTTTCGCGGCGGCATCGGCGGCTTCGCGGCCGAGGGCGATGACGCGTTCGTGGAGCTGGGCACGCTCGGTCTCGGCGGCGAGGAGGGAGTTTAAGTTGCCCGTGCCGGTGGCGAGGCGGCTGCGGACGAGGTCGGCGGCTTGCGCGAGAAGGCGGTCGGTGTCGCGGAGGAGGGCGAGTTGCTCGCGGGCGCGGAGGAGTTGAAAAAAGGCGTCGCGAGCGTCGGCGATGAGAAGCCATTCGCGCGTGCGGACGCTGGCGGCGGAGACGGTGGCTTCGGCGGTGGCGAGGGCGCGGCGGCGGTCGCGGTTGCCGGAGAGGGGAATTTTTTGGGTGAGCTGGAACTCGGCGTGGTCGTAGCTGAGGAGGCGGTTGTTCGTGTCGCGCTGGATTTCGAGGCCGGCGACGGGGTCAGCCCACGCGGTGGATTGGGCGATGCGTTCGCGGTCGGCGGCGGCGCGAGCGGAGTCGGCGAGGAGCTGCGGGTGGTGCGCGCGGATGTCGGCGACGACCTGCTCGAGCGTGAGCGCGGCGGGCGGGTCAGCCGCGGCACGGCTGACCAGCAAGGCGAGGAGGAGGAGGCGGGCGAATGCGCGCATGAGGGACGCGGGGCGAGGGCGGGTGGCGACGCGAGCGAGGTGCGGACGGGGCGTGGGATTATTTTTTCGCCTTGGCGGCGGCGGCTTCGGCGGCGTCGAGCTTGGCGAGGTATTTCGCGGGGGATTTTTCGAAGTCGGCGATGCAATCCTTGCAGCAGAGCTGGATCACGCGGTCGGGTTTGCCGGCTTGCTTGTAGAGGTATTCGACGGGCTTGCCCATTTCGCCGAGTTTGTCGCCGGAGACGACGCAGGCTTCGGGATGCGCGGGCGCGGGCGTGGCGGCGGACAGCATGAGGCAGCAACCACCGGTGGGGCAGGCGGCGGCGGAGGCGGGGGCATTGGTGGTTTTAACGGCGTTGTCGGCGTCGCGGCCGAGGGCGGTGAGCGCGAGAAGGCTGGCGATGAGGGCGGGCGGGAGGATGGAGCGGAGTTTCATGATTTTGGTTTTGGTTGGAGAGAAGGATTGCACAGACCATTACACGCGAGGCCGGCAAACCCCTTGAAAATTTTTCGAGGGATTTTCGGCGGGCGGGAGTATAGTAGGTAATCAACAGTCATGAATAACCACGAAACGAATGAGTCTTTGTCGCGAGTGCTGGAGGGGTGGCGTGTGGAGCCGAAGCGCGATCCAGGTTTTCGCGCGGGCGTGTGGGCGCGGATCGAGGTGGAGCGGCGGGTGCCGTCGTGGCCGGGCTATGTGAGGACGCACGTGGCGCTCGCCGCGGGGCTGATGGCGGTGGCGCTGGTGGGCGGCGGATGGATCGGGCGCGAGCAGGCGCGGGCGCGGGCCGGCGCGGATCGGGCGGCGATCGCGGAAAATTACGTGCGGGCGCTGGATGCGCGCACGATGCGGATGCCATGAAAAATATCTTGATCACGCTCGCGATGGCGGTGGCGGCGTGCGCGGTGGCGTTTGGCGTGAGCTACCGGATGTGCTGCGAGCAGGAGTTGCATCGCGCGGCGAGCGAGGGCGACGCGATGACGTGGCTGCGAACGGAATTTCACTTGAACGAGGCGCAGTTCGCGGCGGTGAAAAAGCTGCACAGCGATTACGGGATGATGTGTGGAGAGCATTGCGCGGCGATCATGGCGGCGAAGAAACGCAACGCGCCCCCCGCGGAAATCTTGGCGCTGGAGAAGACGTGCGTGGAGGCGATGACGGCGCATTTTAAGAGCGTGGCGGGCCTGATGCCGCCGGCCGAGGGCGAGCGCTATCTCGCGGTGGTGATGCCGCGCGTCGACGGGTATGGTCACACGGGGGCGCCGAACGTGCAGATGAAGCCGTGATGGACGCGCCGGCCGAAAGAAAGGGGACGCGAGGCGACGGGGAGCGAGTGGCGGAGGGGGGAGATGACGCCGAGTTGATGCGTCGCGTGCAGGGTGGAGATGAGGCGGCGCTGGGGGCGTTGATGGAGCGCTGGGAGTTGCCCGTGAAACGCGTGGTGGCGCGGATCGTGTTTAACGCGAGCGAGGCGGAGGAAGTGGCGCAGGAGACGCTGGTGCGCGTGTGGACGCAGCGGGAGAAATTTCGCGCGGGCGCGGCGTTTCGGCCGTGGATTTTTTCCATCGCGATCAATCTCGCGCGGAATCGGCTGCGCTGGTGGCGGACGCGGCCGGGCGTTTCGCTGCAAGACTGGAGCGAAAGCGAGATGTCAGGGGCCAGGGGCCAGAGGCCAGATGGCGGAAGCGAGGTGCTGGAACGCGCGGAGCGGGCAGCGGCGGTGAGCGCGGCGGTGGCGGAGTTGCCGGTGAAGCTGCGCGAGGCGCTGACTTTATTTCACTACGAGGAGATGTCGCAGGGGGAAATCGCGACGGCGCTCGGGTGTTCGGTGAAGGCCGTGGAAGTGCGGGTGGCGCGGGCGCGAGAGAAGTTGCGAGGGGCGCTCAGCGGCTGGGTGTGAGGCGAATGGAGACGGCGCGGTGAATGGCGGGATGGGTGGGAGTAGAATTAAAATCTATCCGCAAGATCGGCGTAATCCGTGGTAAAGAATTTGGGTGATGTGGAATGGAATGCAGAGCGGGCGGAAGGTGGAAACGGGAGGGCGTGGCGCCGGGTGCAAAAAAGGCGCGGGGCGACGCCACGACTCCGCGGACAGCTGGGCCTTTACTTCAACGCGCTCAGGGCGGCGCCGAAGTTGAGGTGCAGCGTTTGCGCGCCGAGGACGAGGGCGGGGACGGATTTCACTCCGGCGGTTTCGGCCTCGGCGAGGCGGTTTTTGGCAGTGCCGAGGTGGACAACTTCGAGGTCGACCTTTGAGCGGTCGAGATACCCGGTGACGGCGGCTTCGGCCTCAAGACACACGGGGCAGCCGGCGTGATAGAACTTGGCGGTGATTTTGCTCATGATTTTTTGCGGATGTTTTTTTGGATTTGTCGGTGCGACGTGCAGCGAACGACGTCACTTTAGTCGAAACGTGGGCGCGTGGGCAGAGGGCACCTTGTGGGGCGTAGGCACCGTTTCGTGCCCACTGGACGAGCGGGCGTGGGTCGCATACTCTCAGACGATGAAAGAGAAATCGCATCACCTGAGCCTCAGCGAGCGCAGCGCTTATCGGAGTCTGGAGGATGTGGTGGGCTGCAAGTGGTCCGCGGCGGTCGTGGGTGCGCTCCATCGCGGCGTGAGTCGGCCGGGAAAACTGGAGCGTTATATTCCCGGGATCTCGACGAAGATTCTGAACGAGCGTTTGCGCCGGCTACTCGAGTATGGACTGGCGACGCGGAAGGACCACTCGGCGGCGGCGCTGCATGTAGAATATCGGCTCACAAAAACAGGAGCGAAACTCGCGAAGGTGATCGAGCAGTTGCACGCGTTGCAGGAGGAGCATGCGACGGCGCGCGGGAGCGGAGAGCGGGAGTGAAGCGGGGCTGGGCGCGGGCGGGGCGGCGGTTTTGCGGGGTGAGGGCACCCCGCCTCCAATTCGGCAAGGGGGTTGGAGATCTGGTCTATGGGGAGCGGATGATGTCGTCGGGGGTGTGGAATTTTTTGTCGGGGCCGGCGCTGCGGATTTCCATCTTGGTGCCCGACTCGGCGTGGAAATAAAAGGGGGTGCCCCAGCGGTCGCAGAGTTCGCCGGTGGTGCGGTTGATCGCGGGGTGGTCGGGCGGAATCAAGGCGAGGCGGAGTTTGTTTTTGCCGGTGAGAATCGCGGTGATCTCAGGGTTGCTGCCGACGGGATTTCCGGTGGACGGAAAATTCGTGCGGAAGGTGTCGATGATTTCGGAGACGAGGCGAAGATCGGCGCGGATGTCGGTGGAGGGGGAGTTGAGGGTGTCGGCGAGGGTCGAAACTTCGCGGGGCGAAGTTTCGGTTCCCAGTTTTGAGTTTTGAGTTTCGGGTTTCGGGATGGGAAGAGTGGAGAGCGCTGGCTGGGTGGGCGGCGGAGTCGGGAGACCCAGCCCTACATTGGGTCGAAGGTAGAGCGCGATCAGGAGGAGGATCGCGGCGACGAGAACGAGGGTGAGGGCGTGTTTTTTGAGCACGGGGG
>JANYBX010000364.1 GCA_025360615.1 Opitutia bacterium | reverse complement strand
GTGCCGACGGTGGCGTTCGCGGTCGTGGCGCTGGTGATGGCCGGCGCGGCGGTCGTGCCACCGCCCGAGGAGGAACCGCTGATCGTGAAGGTGCCGCCGGTATTTTTGATGGGATTGAAAAACTCGCTCGCGGCATAGGCGCCGAAACCATTCGCCTGCGTGAGCACGAGCAGGATGGCGGTCGTGCTGCCTTGGGAGAGCCAGTTGTTGTTAATCTGGATCGTGGTGGCGCGACCACCGGTGTTGGCGGCGATGCTGGAGTCGAGCACCGTGTAGGTGCCGCCCTCGGTCTGAATCAGAGGCGAGGTGCGGACGTAGGTGGAGGCGGAGGTGAATTGAATTGTGAAGTTGCTGGTCGCCTCAAGGGTATTGGGGGTGCCGGCGCTGTAAGTGCAGGTGAGCGTTTTACCCACGAGACTGGTGGGCAGGAGATCGTCGTTGACGATTGCGTGCGCGTTGGGCGCGGCGCCGAAGGCCAGAAGCGCGGCGATCAATGCGGCGCGGCGTGGGAGGAGGCGGGAGAACAGGGTGGATCGGGAGGCGGACATGGTGTTTTTTTGCGCGAGAGCAGGCGCAGAATACCATGCGGTCAGGAAACGCGCGATACGCGGTTGTGCGTAAGGGGCGCGGCGGGCTAGGGCAGCTCGTAGATTTCCACGATGGCGAGGCCGGTGGCGCCGCCATTCCCGGCCACTTGCACGGTGTAGCCGCCGGGCAAAAGGGAGACGACCATCGCGGCGTCCTTGCTGCCGGCAACGAGCGGGAAGGCCCCCACGGTGGAGAATGTGGCGGAGAGCGTGGAGGCCCAGGTGTCATTGACGGCGATCAGGGTGGAAGCGGAATTATAGAGTTCGAGGCGCGGGTCGACGAGGGTGCCGGTGAGATTGAATGGCGCGGCGGCGAGGGTGGGGCCAATGGCGCGGATGAGGAGGCGTTTGGGGCCGAGGCCGGTGAGGGTGAAGCCGGCGATCATGAGATCCGTGCCGGTGCCCACGCGGTTGAGCGCGGAGAGGTTGGTCAGGCGCGGTGTGTGGCCGGAGCCGGCGTCGTAGGCTTCGACGATGAGGTTGCCGGCGGTGGGGCCGGAGACTTGCACGGTGTGGCCGCCTTCGATGGAGCGGACGAGCGCGGCGTCGAGGCTGGTGGTCGTGGGAAACGGGAACGCACCGACGGTGGTCATGGCCGCCGCGACGGCGGGATCACCAGACCAGTTGTCATTGGTGGCGACCGGAGCGGCGTCTTTGAAGAGGACCAGTTTGGGGTCGGCCATTGTGCCGGTGACGCCGAGGGCGGCGAGACCGGGGCCGGCGGCGCGGAGGAGGAGCGACTTCGCCCCTCCGGTCACGGTGAAGCCGACCGTGAGGATTTGTCCGGCGGTGAGCGTGGTGCGGACGGAGAGATTGGTCAGCCGCGTGGCGATGACCGTCAGCGTGGCGGGGGTGCTGGTGACGGACCCGCCGGCGTTGGTGATCGTGACCGTGTAATCACCAGCATCGATGATCGTGGGTGAGGTGATCATGAGGCTCTGATTGGTGGCGCCGGGGATGGGCGTGCCATCTTTGCGCCATTGGTAGGTGAGCTGGCCGGTGCCGCTGAAGGTGAGGGTGAAGCTAACGGCCTGGCCTTCGGCGACGGTTTGGCTGCGTGGCGGAGTGAAGATGATCGGCAGGGGGATGACGGGGACGTTGACGATGAGAAGTGCGGCGGCGCTGGTGGCCGAGCCGGCGGCGTTCGAGACGGTAACGGTGTAGCTGCCGGCGGAATCCAGCGACGCGTTGTTCAGGGTGAGAAAAGAGTTGGTGGCGCCGGGAATGGCCGTGCCATTTTTGAACCATTGGTAGGTGAAGGGCTGGCTGCCGGTCGGGCTGACGTGGAACGTGGCGGTGGATCCGACGGTGACCGTTTGGTTGGCGGGCGGCGTGGTGATGATGGGAGGAGCCGTGCCGTCGTAGAGTGCCTGCGCGCCAGCGATGTCGTCCGCCATGAGCGTGTCGAGATTGCCGATGGCACTGTTCATGATGGCGCTGACGGATTGGCCGATGTCGTCGGGATGATCGAGGCCGAGGGCGTGGCCGAATTCGTGGAGCGCGACGCGGCGGAAATCGTAGAGGATGCCGTTGATGAGGGTGGGACCGCCGGGGATCGTGGTGGTGCTGTTGCGGAGATTTCCGCGATAGGAATCCCAAGTGAGTCGCGAGTTGAAGAGGACATCCGCCTCGACGATGGAGGTGCCGGTGTAGCGCCGCAGGGTGATCGCAAGGGTGCGGCTGCCCCAAGCGTCGCCGTAAATCGCGGGGGAAAAGAAAACGTTGTTGAAGCCGTTGGAGACGGCTTGGGCGGCGGAGGAATCGCGGATGACGGCAAACTTCAGGTTCGTGATCGAGCTGTTCCACAGCGCGAGGGCGTCTTCGGCGACGGCACCCC
>JANYBX010000342.1 GCA_025360615.1 Opitutia bacterium | reverse complement strand
GTGCCGAGCGCGGCGGACATGACAGCGTGCGGATCGGATTGGCCGGGGAGAATCGCGCGGAGCGTGCCGCCGCCCATCACGCCGATGCGGTCACTCATGCCGATGACTTCGGGGAGATCGCTCGAAATCAAAATCACGGCGAGGCCTTCCTTCGCGAGACGGCGGACGATTTTGTGAATCTCACTTTTCGCGCCGACATCCACGCCTTGCGTCGGTTCGTCGAGGATGAGGAGCTTCGGCTTGGTGGCGAGCCAGCGGGCGAGGGAAACTTTTTGTTGGTTGCCGCCGGAGAGGCTGCCGCCGGGGGCATCGGGGCTGGAGCATTTCACGGCGAGATCGCGGATGAAATCGAGCGCGAGGCCGCGCTCGGCGCCGAAGCGCAGCCACGCGGCGGGGAAGAGGCGGCGGTGGATCGACATCGTCATGTTGTGCGCGATGGGGAGCTCCAGCACGACGCCGTGGCGGCGGCGATCCTCGGGCACGTAGGCGATGCCGCGGGCGACGGCATCCTGCGGCGAGCGCGGGGTGACGCGCTGGCCGTTGAGCGAGATTTCGCCGGAGTCGGCGGGCGTGAGGCCGAAGAGCACGCGGGCGAGTTCGGTGCGGCCGGCGCCGACGAGGCCGGCGAGGCCGAAGATTTCGCCGGCGCGAACATCGAAGCTCACGTCGCGCACGCCGGATGCGGCACAACCGACGCCGCGAAGCGAGAGCACGGTGGCGCTGCCGGGAGCAGATTCGCTGGCGGGATAAATTTGCGCGACTTCGCGGCCGACCATGAGGCGGATGAGGCCGGCCTCGTCGATGTCGTGCACGGCGTGCGTGCCGACGCTCTGGCCATCGCGGAGGACGGTGACGCGGTCGGCGAGGGCAAAGATTTCCTCGAGGCGGTGGGAAATATAAATGACGCCGACGCCGTTTTTGCGGAGCTCGCGCACGACGGCGAAGAGGAGGTGCTGTTCCTTTTGAGTGAGGGAGGCGGTGGGCTCGTCCATGATGACGATGCGCGCGCCGGCGCCGAGGGCGCAGGCGATTTCCACGAGCTGCTGCTCGGGCATGGAGAGGGAGCGCACCTCGGCTTCGGGCGCGATGGCGGCGCCGATGCGGGCGAGCAGCTCTTTCGCGCGGGCGCGGCGCGCGGGCCAGTCGACGCGGCGGCCGGCGGCGGCGGGCTCAAGGCGGAGGGCGAGATTTTCGGCGACGGTAAGATCGGGGAAGAGCGCGGGTTGTTGGTAAATACAGGCGATGCCGAGCTGGCGGGAGCTGGATGGGGTGAGGCCGGAGAGCGTTTGGCCCGCGAGAGTGAGGGTGCCGCCGTTGGGCTGATGGGCACCGGTGACGATTTTGATGAGGGTGCTTTTGCCGGCGCCGTTTTCGCCGAGGAGCGCGTGGACCTCGCCGGCTTGCAGGTTGAAATCGACTCCGCGAAGGGCGCGCACGCCGCCGTAGTTCTTCACGAGCTGGCGGAGTTCGAGCAGCGGAGGGGTGGACATGCGGCGTAAAGGATGAGGAGGCGCGGGGGCAAAGAGCCGAGCAATTTACGCTGTCGGAGGACAGTCCAAACTGGCTGGCGGCCCGGCGGCGCGCAACGGAGCGAGATCGGGATCGGTGGCGGCGGCGGCGCGAAAGTGCGCATCGAGGGCGATGGCGGCGTCGATCCGGCGACGGGCTTCGGCGAGATCGCCGGGCTGGCAGGCGTAGCAGCCGAGGTTGAACTGAATGGTGGGCTCCTGCGGATGGCGCAGCTCGGCTTCGCGGAGGATGGCCTCGGCTTCATGGAGCGAGACGGAGCGGCGGGTCGCGTAAGCGTAGGTGATCCACCAGTCGGCGAGATCTGGCTGGCGTTTCACGAGTTCGGCGGTGGCGACGCGGAGCTCGAGCCAGCGGGATTGTTCGCGAAGGATGAGCGCGTGCAGGCCGAGCACTTCAAGGTCGCCGGGCGGGCCGGGCGGGCCGGGCGGGAGGAGCGTGAGCTCGGCGGCCGCTTCTTCAACGAGGCCGAGTTCCAGGTAGCCTCGGGCGTGGGAAAGGCGCCAGCGCGGGTGCATCCGGCAGGAGGAGCGGGCGGAGCGGCGGCGTCAACGCACGGCGGCGAAGACGGTGAGCGGGTACACTTTCCCCTCGATGACCGCCTCGACGCGCACGACGCCGTTAGTCGGCGCGGTGAGGTTCGTGGGAGTGAGGAGAAGTTGGAAAACATCGGGGCGGTCGGTCGGTGCGAGGCGCGCGATGAAATCGGAGCTGGAGCAGGTGGGCGGTGGCAAGCGCGTCAGGGCGGGGCGGGCGAGCGAGATCGTGGCGGTCTTTTCCGCGGCGGGATCGCCGACGGCCCAGAAGACGAGGCGGGGACGCACGGTGATGAGTTCGGCGATGTCCACGACGAGGTGCAGCTCCTGCGGCTGGGCTCCGGCTTCGCTGGTGGTGACGGTGAGAAGGCGTTCCTGCCGGCCGACGCGGCCACCGAGGGTGAACTCGACGGCGAGCTCGCCGTGTTCACCGGGCGCATAGGTGGTTTTCGAGGGTTTGGCGGCGGTGCAGACGCAGCCCGTATCGACATGGGTGATGCTCACGGGGGCGGAGCTGGAATTCACGAAAGGGAATTTAACGGACACATCTTCGCCGCCGGCGGTGGTGCTGACCTGGCGTTCGCGAACCTCCCAGTTCAAGCCGGCGGCCCAGCAAGGCGCGAGGAGGATGCTCGCGAGAATCAGAGAGAACGCGGGGCGGAGGGGGAGGTTCATCGCGCGGAGGGCACGCCGGGGGACGAGAGTTGGGTGAGCAGTTTTTCCGCGGCGGCGCGCTCGGGAAACGCGGCTTTGCTGGCGAGGGCGGCGCGCAGCTGGTCGGCTGCGGCGGGCGACTGCCCGAGGGCCTGCAAGGTTTGCGCGAGGTGAAATTTTGCCGAGGGATAGTCCGGCACGACCGCGAGGGCGGCTTCGAGCTGGGTGCGGGCGGCGGCGTGCTCGCCCTGACGGTGAAGGAGTTCGCCGAGGGTATCGAGGAAATCGGCGTTGCCGGGCTTGAGGCGCACGGCGTCGCGGGCCCAGCTGATGGCGCGCGGGAGGTCGGCGCCGGTGGCGAGGGAAAGAGCGGCGCGGTTGTTCAGGACGAGGGAGGAGTCAGCACGCAGGTCGAGGGCTTTGGCGTAAGCGGCGTCAGCGTCGGCCCACTGGCCGCGGGATTGGTGGAACATGCCGAGCTTGGTCCAGGCTCCGGCATCAGGTGGCGTCGCATAGACGGCTTTTTCGTAATATTCGCGCGCGGCTTTGTCCTCGCCTGTGGCGTTGTAAATATCCGCCATGATTTCGAACGCGATGCGGTTGCCCGGTTCGCGGCGGAGGGCTTCGTCGCATTCTTTCAGGGCTTCGTTGGGCTTTTTGAGCTGCAGGTAGGCGCGGGCCCGGACGATGAACGGCGCGGCGATATGCGGGCTGAGTTCAGCGGCCTTGGCGAGTTCGGGGAGGGCCGCGTCGGGCTGATCGAGCCGAGTGTAGAGCTGGCCCAGGGCGTAATGCGTGCCGGCATGGCGGGGATCGAGAAGGGCGGCCTTGTTGAAATAATCGACGGCTTCCACAGCGCGGTCGAGGGCTTCGGCGTAGAGGGTGCCGAGATCGACGTAGATGTAGGCGGCGGGTTTGAGCTTGGCCGCAGTGAGGAGTTCGGACTCGGTTTCTGGAAATTTTTTCTGAACGTAGAGAAAGCGGGCGAGAGCGACGTGGGGCGGGGCTTCGCGAGGGAACTCCGCGATGATCGCCCGCAGGATGCGCTCGCACTCGGCGAGGTTGCCGGCGATGTAGGTGTCGAGCGCAGTCGCGAGCTTTGCGGAGATAATTTTGTCCTGCGGGGCTTTGCCGAAGAGTAAATCATTCGGCGCAATCTTCAGGTTGGTGGCGGGGCGAACGGGCGCAGCGGCGGATGCGGAAGCTTTAGCCGGAACGGACTCCGCGGGCTTGGAAGATTCCTTGGCGCGGGGCGAGCAGGCCGTGGCGAAAAGGGCGACCAAGAGACTGAGGCGGAGTGAGGCGGGGCGCATGGGGAGTTCGGTGGATGGAAGGGCGGGGCGTAGAAATAAAAAGGCCCCCCATTGATAAGATGGAGGGCCTGAAATCGAATCTAAAAGCTCAGCTTAGGCGACCTTCGAGCGACGGCGACGAATCGCGACGACAAGACCGAGAGCGGCAACGCCCATCAGACCGTAGGTGCTGGGCTCAGGAACCGCGGGTGTGCCGGGATCGGGCAGAACGGTGACGCCACCGACACCCTTGAAACCGAAGGCGAAGGTGTAGGGCGTGCCGAGGGTCGGGCCGCCGGTGGTGTTGGACTCGCCGAGGGAGTAGAGCTCGATACCGACGCTGCCGAGAGCGCCGAGGACGCTGGACTCGCTATAGCCCGCGCCGTAGAACACCGAGAAACTGTAGGACGCGCCAGCGGCGATGGTGCCGAAGTTGAAGTTGAAGTAGGCACCGTGGTCAGCCGGGCCGTTGTCGGCGAAGTCAACGTTGTTGGTTCCGGCACTGCCGCTACCGGGGGAGAGAGGATTAGCCGTATTGAAACCATTGTCGTGCGAGCTAGAGAGTAGAGTCGTCGTAGCGGTGCCCTTGATGGTGACGAACTCGTTGAACTCGGTTGGAGGAATATCCCAATCCATCACGCGGACGTAGCGGACGTTGTTCAAGGCGGTGAGGCCGGTGTTGGTAATGGTGACTTTGTCTTCGAAGAGAAGCCCGGGAGCTGCCGCGGCCGGAGCATAGGCTTGCGTCACCTTGAGGGCGGGCAGGCTGGTCAGGTGCACGGTTGAGGTTGCGGTCGTGGCCGTGGACGTGAAACTATCCACGGTGAGGTTTACCACACCGTCAGTCGAAACATTCGCGTAGCCGGCGGTGGTTTCATTGGCCGAAACACCCCAGCCTTCGCAAAGACAGCCAGGGGCGGTCGAGTCACGAAACGCTCCGGCACTATCCTTGATCGAAAGGCCCATCGCGCTAGCATTGGCGGGAGTGATGCCGCCGCTGAAATTAAGGTGACCTTCGCTATTCACGCCGAGGGCAACGTTGCCGGCGGGATTGATGATGACTGCGCCAGCATGGGCTTTAACAAGGCCGGCTCCGATGAGGAGGGCCGCGAGGGCTGCTTTCGCAGCGAGGCTATTGGTTGTTTTCATGTGGAATATAAGCGGAATTGCGGCTAAATCTTCTGCGGGTTGGCTGAATTTGGGAAGGCGATCTACTAAGGTCTATACACTAGATTTACACCGATGCTGTAAACTAATTGCTAAGAAATGGCTCTGGTCAACCCTAATTGCGAAAAAAATGTTACCCGGTTGAGTATGGGTGTTAAGCCCTAGTTCGCCCAGAGGGTGCTAACTTGGAGAAGGTTGCGGGACGTATTTTTACGCCGATACTGGACGGCTTGTTGATCAAGCGATGAGATATCCGATGGTGTTGTCCCGGCGGGAAACTTGCCTCGGAACCAGATGGCTTCGCGAGGTGATGAGTCGGTTTTATATAGCTCCGAAAAACGGATTCATGGAGCCGACGACGAGCGAATCGGCGGGAACAAGAAAGCCCGGTCTATCACACAGGCGGGGCGGCGGCCCATGCGCGGACAGGCACGTCAACTCCATGAATCCCGACTAAATCCGAATCTGGCCGGTGCCTTCGATGAGGAATTTGTAGCTGCAGAGTTCGCGCAGGCCCATCGGGCCGCGGGCGTGGAGTCGGTCGGTGCTGATGCCGATCTCGGCGCCGTAGCCGAACTCAAAGCCGTCAGTGAAGCGTGTGCTGGCATTCCAATACACGGTCGCGCTATCGACCTCGGCGAGGAAGCGACGCGCGGCGGTTTCGTCGGCCGTCACGATCGCATCGCTGTGGTTGGAGCTGTCGCGATTGATCGTGGCGATGGCGTCGTCGAGATTTTCCACGACGCGGATGGCGATGATGTAGTCGAGGAACTCGGCGGTGTAGTCGGCGGCGGCGGCGGGAGTGCTCGAAATGTTGGCGCGGTCGAGGATCGCGGCGCTGGAGACATCGCAGCGGAGCTGGACGTTTCTCGCAAGAAGAGCGCGAGCGAGTGCCGGAAGAAATTTTTCGGCGACACTGCGATGCACGAGGAGCTGCTCGGCGGCGTTGCACGCGCTGGGGCGGGAGGCTTTGGCGTTTACCGTGATGGCCTCGGCCATGGTGAGGTCGGCGGCGGCGTCCACGTAGATGAAGCACACGCCTTGGAAATGTTTGATGACCGGAATCGTCGAGTTTTCCGCGACGAAGCGGATGAGGGGCTCACCGCCGCGGGGAATAATGCAGTGAATCAGCGTGTCGAGTTTCAGCAGCGTGGTGAGAGCGGCGCGATCCGTTGTGGGAATTAGCTGGACGGCATCGAGCGGCAAACCGGCGCCAGCGAGCGCCTCGGTGATGAGCGCGGCGAGGGCGGTGTTGGTGTGGAAGCATTCCTTGCCGCCGCGGAGAATGCAGGCATTGCCACTTTTCAGACAGAGGATCGCGCAGTCGATGGTGACGTTGGGCCGGGCTTCATAAATGATGCCGATCACGCCGATGGGAACGCGGACTTTGCGGATGTGAAGGCCGTTGGGGCGAATGGTTTCCTCGAGGAGATCGCCGGCGGGATCGGGGAGGGCGGCGACTTCGCGGACGGATTGCGCGAGATGCGCGAGGCGTGCGGTCGTGAGCGTGAGGCGGTCGCGGGCGGCGGTGGTGAGCGCGGCGGCTTCAGGCGACGAAAGATCCTGAAGGTTGGCGGTGAGGAGGGTGGCGTGGGAGGCGTCGATCAGGGCGGCGAGTTGGGTGAGCGCATGGTCTTTCTTCGCCGTCGGCGCGGTCGTGAGCACGAGCGACGCGG
>JANYBX010000322.1 GCA_025360615.1 Opitutia bacterium | reverse complement strand
CCAGTGCCGGCGGCGCGGGCCTCGGCCTCGCCATCAGCCGCCAACTCGCCGAACGCATGGGCGGCACGCTCGCGGTGCGGAGCACGCCCGGCTCCGGCAGCGCCTTCACGCTCACGCTACCCCTGCCCGACTCCACTGGCGCCGCCGCCATCGCTCCCGCCGGCTGGCTCCCGCCCCGCGGCTACCCCGGTCCGCGCCGCGCGATCCTCGTGCTCGACGACGTCGCCCAAAACCGCGCCGTCATTCGCGACACGCTCGAGCCCCTCGGCTTCACCCTCCGCGAAGCGGCTGATGCCCCCGCCGCCCTTGTCCTCCTCGCCGCCGGCGGCATCGACCTGCTCATCCTCGACCTGCGCCTGCCCGGCGAAGACGGCTTCGCCTTCGCCCGCCGCCTTCGCGCAACCTCCGCGCACGCCGCGCTCCCCATCCTCGCGATGTCCGCCAGCGTGCTCCCCTCGCAGCGCGCCGATGCCCTCGCGGCGGGAGCTGATTTGTTTTTGCCGAAACCCTTCGCGCTCCCCGAGCTCCTCGCCGCGCTCGAACTGTTGCTCAAGCTCACCTGGCTCGCCGCCACACCGCCTCCCGCCGCCGTCGCCCCCGCCGGCCCCGCGATCCCGCCGCCGCGCGCCCTCCTCGCGCAACTCACCGAACACGCCACCCTCGGCGACATCGCCGCGCTGCAACTCCTCCTCGAAAAACTCGCCGCCGCGCCGGGCCAGACCGCGCTTGCCGCCGAACTCACCGCCCTCTTGAACGCCTTCCAACTCGCCGCCCTCCGTCAACGCCTCGCGACGCTGATGGCGGCGGAGTGATAAGTTTTTCCAACGACTGGAGGAGCGGCTTTACGCCGCGATGATTTCGCCCGGGCAAAAGTGACGGCGGAAACTTCTCGCCCGCTCCATCGCCCATCGCGGCATAGCCGCTCCACCACGCGAACCGAGCCCCGGGAATGAATCCCAAAAAAAATCAATCCTTCGACAGCGAGATCGCCCCGCCAATCGCGTTGTCACTCGCGCGGCGGGCATGCAGCGCCATTCGCGTCAGATAAAACTGCGAGGGCGCGTCGCCCGCCTCTCCCCGGCTTTCCGACGCCTCTTTGAAGCACCGCCCGGCCTCGACCGGATCTCCCGCGCGCCACGCCGCGAGCCCCTTGGCAAACCACTCCAGCGTCGCCCGCCATTCATGCGGGATTTCCGTCCCCTCGATGATCGGCTCCCAAAGCTTCACCGGCGTGTCGCGACCCGCCACGAGAAAATCCCCGACTTCGCGCAGCACCCATGGATTTCTCAACTCACGCCGCGAGCTATCCGCGAGCAGGACGTGCGTGCCGAGTTTCTTGTTCGCGCCCTCGAGCCGCGACGCGAGGTTCGTGTTGTCGCCGATCACCGTGTAGTCGAAACGATCATAGGAACCGAGATTCCCGCAAAGGCCCGTGCCCGTGCTGATGCCCACGCGCGTCTCGGAGAGTTTCCCCTCGCGCATCGCCGCCTGCAACGCGAGCGCCGCGCGCACCGCCTGATCCGCCGGCTCCGCGTGCTCCAGCGGCGCGCCCCAGACCGAATACGATCCGTCGCCGGCAAACTGCAGGATGGTGCCTTTGTAGTCGAAGATGTGTTTCGTGAGTTCGCTAAAATACGCGACGAGCATGCCGCTCAATTCCGCCGGCGTCATCTTTTCGGCCACGGAGGAAAAGCCCTTGATGTCCGTCATCATCGCCGTGATGCGCCGCGTAGTGCCGCCCGGCTTCAAATCCACCTTCGACAGCGCCGCCTGCCGCACCATTTCCGGGCTGAGATATTTTTCAAACGCCCGCATCACCCGCTGGCGGCTGAGCCGCTCGTTGTAATAATTGCGGCCGATCGAAGTCACGAGCGCCGTCGGCACGATCAGCCCGGAAAATAAAACCCAGTTGCCCCACCAGTGCAGATACGCGCCCGCGAACCACGCGACCGCGGCCGGAATCGCCGCGGCCGCCGCCGCCGCGAATGCCGCCGTGGCCGGCCGGAGGCCGAGGATCCACCACGTGAAAGCGGTGGACATCAGCACCAGCACCACGAGTTCGATCAGCGGGCTGACTTTGCGCAGCGCCGAATCCTGCCGCAGCGTGGTGATCACATTGGCGTTCACCTCGGTGCCCGACATCCACGCGCGACCGAAGCGCGAGTAAGGCGTCGCAAAAGTGTCCTTCATCGCCCCCGCCAATCCCGCGGTGGCTCTCGCGCCGATGAGCACGACCTTGTCCTTGAACAATCCCGCCGGCACGCCGTCCGGCTGAAGGAGCTGGTGATAGCTCACCTCGCCATAACTGCCCGGCGGGCCGGAGTAGCGCAGCCAGTCGCCGCCCTGTGACCGCGGCTCGGAGCCGCCGCGCAGGATTTTCGCCGCATGCCACGCCGCATGGTTGATGTCCTGCAAACGCACCGGCACTTGGCGGACCGCATCGACGTCGATGGGGAAAAACGTGAGTCCGCCCCACGCCTTCGCCGCCCGGCGCAAAATTGAAATGGGCGGCAGCACCTGTTGTTGCGTGCTCTCCGAATCCTGCGCGCCGCTGATACTGCCGCCGAGGATGACCCCGCCGTGGCGCTTGATCGCCTCGGCGAACGCCACGTCCACCGCCGGATCCTCGTTCGCCTGATCGAAAAGAATGTCGAAATAAACCAGCTTCGCGCCCTCTTGCGTGAGAAAATCGAGCACGCGGGTGTGCAGCCGCCGGTCCCAAGTGCGACCGTAACGCTGGTCGAGTGCCGTGTGCGAACGCTCGTCGATATAGACGATGATCGTGTCGCGCGGCGGCGGCTCCCGCAGCATCACCACGAGCGCATCGTAGGAGTAGCGGTCCGACCAGCGCCCGAGTCCCGTGGAGATCCAAATCATCATCGCGAGCAGCGCGACCAGCGCGGAAACGAGCATCACCTCCTTGAACTCCGGCGTCCGCTCAAACTTGAAAGGGAATTTCACGCGACTGAGTGGGTTCCGAGGAGCCGGAGGCAAAGTTCCGCTGGAGGCGGGGTGCCCTCACCCCG
>JANYBX010000292.1 GCA_025360615.1 Opitutia bacterium | reverse complement strand
CGGCCTCGTCGCCGCCGGCGTCCACCCGTCGCCCATTCCGCACGCCGACTTCGTCACCACGACCACGCACAAAACCCTCCGCGGCCCGCGCGGCGGCCTCATCCTCTGCAAAGCCGTTCACGCGAAAGCCATCGACTCCGCCGTGTTCCCCGGTGGCCAGGGCGGCCCGCTCATGCACGTCATCGCCGCGAAAGCCGTGTGTTTCGCCGAGTGCCTGAAGCCCGAGTTCAAAACCTACTCCGCGCAAATCGTGAAAAACTCCCGCGCCCTCGCCGCCGCGATGACTTCGCGTGGCTACAAGATCCTCACCGGCGGCAGCGACAACCATCTCTTCCTCGTCGATCTCCGCGCGAATCTCCCCGAGCTCACCGCCAAGAAAGCCCAGGAGACCCTCGATCTCGCCCACATCACCTGCAACAAGAACACCGTTCCCTACGAGACGCGTTCGCCCTTTCAGGCTTCGGGTATTCGCCTCGGCACGCCCGCGATCACGTCGCGCGGCCTCCTCGAAGCCGACATGGATGAGATCGCTGCGTGCATCCACCTCGTGCTCCCCGCCATCGGCACGCCCGGCGAAGCCCCCGCGCTCGAAGCCGCGAAGCAACGCGTCGCCGCCCTCATGGGCCGCTTCCCGCTGCCCTACGTGTTGTAATCACCGTCGGCACGAACCCGGTGATCGCGCGCGGCTTCGTGCCTGCGCGTGCACCGGTCGAATCTACTTGGCGCCCGTCGTCTCGTCCGCCCGGCGCACGATCCGCAACTCCAGGTTTCTCAGGCTGAAGGCCACCTTCCGCTGATCACCGTTGCTCGGAAAAGCCGGCGCCTTGTCCGTCTCGATTTTCCACACCGTGTCGCCCGGCTCCAGCCGCATCCCCGGCAGCGTGACGCCGCGCAGCGTGTGCACCGTCCCGCCGGCCCACAGCACGCGCTCACCCTGCTTCACGACCACCAGCCGCTCATCGTTACTCTTCAGGTCGAAGGCCACGTTGGCCACCACCGCGAAGGGGTGCGGATTGCGCAACACCAGCTCAGCCGGCCCCCGGCTCCAGCGCCAGTAGTCGAAACGCGAACGCTCCGGCAGATACCAGGCTTGTTCCGAAAACACCGCCTCCACGGTTTTCCCGCTCGGCTCCGCGATCCGCAGCGCCCGCGGCCCCGCGAGCACAAAACTTTCCCGACCCGGCGGCTTCAGCGTGTCGCTGGAAAAGAACACCGTCAGGTTTCCCAGCAGCAGCACGAACCACCAGCCGCGCGCGCGCGGCACGAGGATGTTAAATGCCAGCGTCATCGGCAGGAGCACGCGCGCCGCCGCTCCCGGATAACCTTCCCACACCGCGTCGCCCAGCACCACCATCAGCAGCGCGTAGCCCACGCCGACGCGCCACCACGGTTCCCGCCACCTCGGCCGCAGGATGAAAAACAGCCACTGCGCCGTCAGCGCGACGAGGATCATCACGCCCCACAGGCCGATCGACCCGGCGTCGTCCGTTTTGAACACAGCCGCGACCTCCACCCACTTGTTGAGGTAAGCCGCGAACGGCCAGTCGAAGTTTCTCGCGCCGGCGTCGCCTCCGCTGCCGAGCCAGAGTTTCAGCACCAGGAGCCACGCCGCCAGCGGCGCGATCACCAGCAGCCCTTGGCCGATCGCGCGGGGCCAGCCGCGCCCGGCGCGCGGATCGGCGGGCGCGAACGCGGCGCCCGCGAGCACGTTCGTCTCCTTGCCGAGCCCGGCCAGGCCGAGCACCGCCGCCGCCCACCACGTGCGCCCGCGCTCCGCCAGCGACATGCCCAGCGCGATCAGCAGCAGGCTCGGCCCGTCCACCAGCGAACCGCGCACGCTAAAACACAGCCCGAAGGAAAACAGCACGCCGAACCACCGGAAAAAATTTCCCCAGCTCGTCGCCGGAAACCAGCGCAGCAACAGCCACGCGAGCAGGAGCCAGCTCGCGATATTTTGCACCGCGTAGATGTGGAGCGCGCGCGCCTGGTCGCCCAGCGCGAGACCATACGCCGTCCAGCAAAACAAAATCCGCCGCGCCCGGTACGGCAGGCTGTCCACCGCCGCGCCCAACGCCCGGTTGCTCAGCCACGGCCGCATCGCGATCTGCGCGTAATACTGCGCGTCGTAGCCGTTCGTGTCCGACTCCTCGTAGTGGTTGATCGTCTTGAGCGCCGGGACGTAGCGGGCGCTCTCCTTGCTCCCGAACTTCACCAGGTAGGTGAAGCCCTTTCCCGGCAGGTAAAACTGCGCGCAAATCCACAGGAACAGCACCACGGTGCCCACATAGGCGGGCTTGAGCGCGCGCGACGCGTAAGGTTGAAAAAAGGGTTTCAGTCTGGCCACGAAAACGCCAGAAGCCAGAGTCTCGAACCTTTCAACGCAAGTATGGATTCACCGCCCGCTCCCCGCCCTGATTTCTTCCCCGTCTCCCGCCGGATTCGGACGCTGGGCTGGGC
>JANYBX010000277.1 GCA_025360615.1 Opitutia bacterium | reverse complement strand
GAGACGGCGCCGCGGACGGTGAGGTCGTGATCGGGAAATTCTTCGCGGGCGACGTCGCTGGCGGAGTAGATGGACGCGCCGGATTCGTTGACCATCACGATGGGAATCGAGGCGGGGAGGCCGAGCGTGCGGACGAAGGATTCGGTTTCGCGTCCGCCGGTGCCATTGCCGATGGCGATGGCTTCGGCTTTGAAAAACTTCACGAAGCCGAGGAGTTTTTCCTTCGCTTCGGCTTCGAGGCGGTCGGGGAAAACGACGTCGTTGTGGAGGAGTTTTCCCTGGCGATCGAGGAGGACGACTTTGCAACCGGTGCGGATGCCGGGGTCGATGGCGAGGACGGCTCGCTGGCCGAGCGGGGCGGCGAGGAGGAGTTCGCGGAGATTGGAGGCGAAGACTTTGATGCCGGCTTCGTCGGCGCGCTTTTTGGATTCGAGGCGCATCTCGGTTTCCATTGCGGGGCAAAGGAGGCGCTTGCAGGCGTCCTGCACGGCGAGGCGGACTTGGGCGGAGGCGGCGTTTTTCGTTTTGGCGAAGAGCGGCTCGACCTCGGCGGGCGCGGTGGCTTCGTCGGGGAGCGTGACGCGCATCATGAGAAACATCTCTTTTTCGCCGCGGCGCATCGCGAGGACGCGGTGGCTGGGGGCTTTGACGAGGGGCTCGCTCCACTCGAAGTAGTCTTTGAACTTCGCGGCTTCGGGCGTGGTGTCTTTGCCGATGAGGACTTTCGAGGAGACGATCGCGTCGCGCTGGTAGATGACGCGGAGGCGGGCGCGGGCGTCTTTGTCGTCGGCGACGCGCTCGGCGATGATGTCGCGGGCGCCGGCGAGAGCCTCGGCGGAATTTTCGATTTTCGATTTCTGGTTCTTACCGTCGTCGGCGGTGTATTCGTGACCGACGAATTTTTCCGCTTCGGCGACGGGGTCGGTGGTGTCGGCTTGGGCGAAGATGAGCTCGGCGAGGGGCTCGAGGCCTTTCTCTTTGGCGATGGTGGCGCGGGTGCGTTTCTTCGGGCGGAACGGGAGATAAATATCCTCGAGGACCGTGAGCGTGTCGGCGGCGTTGACGGATTTTTCGAGAGCGGGCGTGAGGAGGTTGCGCTCCTTCAGCGAGGCCAGGATGGAGGCGCGGCGCTCGTCGACCTGGGCCATTTGTTCGAGACGGTCGCGGATGGTGGTGATCTGGACTTCGTCGAGTTCGCCGGTGGCTTCCTTGCGGTAGCGGGCGATAAAGGGGACGGTCGCGCCTTCTTTGAAGAGCTGCGCGGTGGCGGCGACTTGGTGAACTTTGAGGTTTAGCTCCTGCGTGAGGCGGAGCACGTGATCGGCGTTGGGCAATTCCATCGAAAGAGCGCCGAGCAGAGCGGGCAGGGAAGCGCGCGCAATCCCGAAAAAGAAAATGATGCAGCGCGGGTTTGCGGCGACGAACGCCGTGCCCATGGTGGCCGGATGAAACGAATCCTGGTTTCCCTGCTGGCGCTGGCCGCCGCACTGACGTTGGCCCGCGCGGGCGAACTCCTCCCGATCGAGCGACAAGTCGCCGAGGCGATTAAAGTCCCTGGCGTGACTGTGGTGCATTTCTGGGCCACGTGGTGCTCGAACTGCAAAGCCGAGTTCGCGAACGGCGGCTGGCGCGATTTCGTCGGGGCCAATCCGGAGGTTAATTTCATCTTCATCACGGCGTGGGATGTGAAACCCGGCGCGCCCGTGCTCGCGCAATACGGCTTGGCCGCGCAGAAAAACTTCCGGTCGTTCCAACATCCGAACGCGTCGCGCCTCGACGGCGAGAAACTGGAATCGTTTCTCGGCCTGCCCATGACGTGGCTGCCCACCACGTGGGTTTTCCGCGACGGGCGGCTGCGCTACGCGCTGAACTACGGCGAGGTGGATTTTCCAATGCTACAGCAGCTCGTTGGTGACGCGCGGGACAAGGCCAAATGGAATCACCCGTAGCATGGCCCACGCGTGCGTCCGCGCCGGCATGAACCTCGGAAAACCGCGCGGATGGGGTAAATCCCGTTTACGCGGACACGAATCCTAGTGTTGTCAGCCTCGTGAAAATCTGCGGGGCTCTGCGCTCCTTGCGCGCCCCCTTTCCCTTTCTCGCTTCGCTCTCGTCTTCAGTCCCGGCTGAAGTCCGCCGGTCGCGGCGCGCAAGTTTGGGATTCCGCTGCGCCCCTGTGAACGTTTGAGTCGGCGGGCACCTATTTCTTTTTCTCCCACCTCAAAAATATCCATGTCCGCCATCAACGCGTTTCTCCTCCAAAATAATCTCCGCATCGCGACCAATCCCTGCGTCTCGCCGGACTTCTGCCTCGATTGGGCGGCGCTCGCGGCGAAATTAAAGGCGGGTGGTGAAGTGAAGACCTACGCGAAAAGCCGATTCGCGACGAAGGCCGGCGAGTTCGTGCTGATCGAGGACAGCGCGACCGGCGATTGCGCGTGGAAACTCACCGCCAAAAATGCGCCCGCGCTGCTGGAGAGCGGCGAGGTCTTGGCTGACGGCTCGACGATTTTCCCCGCGACTTTCTCGAACCTCCTTAAGCTCAAAAACCTCATCCAAGAGCACAACCCGGCCTCCACGATTTTCCCGAGTGCCACGGAGCAGCTCGGCCGCAGCACGCTCGGCATCGGCGCGCGTTTCACCACGCTGCACTGGCCCGCCGTCGAGTGGGCGATGGCGCAGCTCGGCATCGGCGTCACTGCCAACCAAAACTCCATCCCGCGTGAACTCGTTTACGACACCGATGTGATGCTCGCCGGCAAACTCGACAGCGTGCCGTTCCCTTTCATCGGCACCAACGTCCCCGAAGGCCACCAAGGCCAGAGCGTCGAAGGCATGAGCCATGGCTGCGTGCTCTCGAAGCTGAAAACCGGTTTTCACACCCGCGGCATCGCGTGGAGTTTCAACGCCGACCACCAGCCCATCGGCGGCAAGTTCGACAACCGGGAGGATGCGCTCGTCACCGGCTGCGTGCTCGCGAGCTACATCACCTTCGATCTCTCGCCCGAACTCGCGCAGACGAAAGTCGCCGACGATGCGGAGGCGTGGGTCAAAGTGAATGTTCCGGGTGAGATCATTGCGACGGTGATGAAAAGGGTGAAGCAATGTGTTAATGCTGGCGGTCTCGCAGTTGCGAACGCCGAATTATTGATGGGGGCAGACTTCGCCAAGCTGCTCGCCTACGTCTGGCCGTCGCTGAAAAAAATGAAGGTCCGCCATGAGAAATACACTGCGGCCCGCGCGAAACTTTTCACGACCGACGCCGGTCGGGCCTACCTGAGCGAGCTCTCGATCGACGAGTTGCCCGGCCTCACGACGCCCGAGACGACCGCCATCATGCTCGCGCTCTGCGAGGCGCTCGGGATGAAAATCCACTTCGTCGCGCCCGCGTTTGGTTTTCAGAAAAACATGCCGTATCCCGACAGCGCCGCGCTCCGCACGCTCATCGAAAAGCAGTGGGCCGTGTGCAAAGATTTCGGTGCGAGCATCGGCTTCCACTCCGGCTCCGGCAAATCCGCTGAGAACTATCAGGTCATGGGCGCCGTCACCGGTGGTCGCCTCGAGATCAAGACCAGCGGCCGCTACACCTACGAAATGGG